>CBIHMX010000177.1:0-5870 GCA_966211115.1 uncultured Gemmatimonadaceae bacterium
CACGGCTTCCGCGTCGTCACCCCCGACTCGATCCAGAAGGACACCCCGGCCGCCCGCGTCGACGTGTCCGACCTGGTCGGGATCGCCCAGTTCGCCGACCCTGCCCGGGTCGTCATCGTCGACCTGCCGCCCGGCTGGACCGACCGCCACGACACCGTGTGCGGCACGCTCCCCGAGCTGGTCGTCGCCGAGCACGAGCCGCTGCTGGTCGGTCTTGGGCGCGTAGATGAACTCGGGGTCGCCGGCCCACACGCGCGCGTCGTCGGTGGACGGCTGCACTCCCCGCGTCGGTCCACTACCTCCCCGGAGCGGCCCGTAGACGCTGCCGCGGATGGTCGTGTCCGTGCTGGCCGCAGGCGGCGGGAGCTCTGTCGGGATCTCTGTTGGCGCCACGAGCGGCGCATTGGCCTCTGGAGATGCCACTGGTGCCTGACGAGGGCGTGAATCGGTCGAAGCGCGCGGTGTAACGGCCTGCGGCTCATCCGCCGCGGGAACCACCGTCACGAAATCGACCTTCTCCGCCTTTGGTCGTGCCGACTGGTCGCCCTGCAACAGGCGATCGAACACCGCCGGCATCTGGATGGCGTTGATCAGGAGGATGCCGATCACGACGTGCGCGATGAGGGAGACCATGGACGCCGAGCTCGGCCGCCGTGCAAAGCGGCGCCATCCGGTGCTCGACGTTGTCTGGTCCGTTGAATTCATCATCGCTCCTGCATACCGATTCCCGGGCACTTCCTCTTTGGTCTACCCCATGGGGCTACGGGGTTGCCGCTCGAGCGTTGAGCTTCAGGCCTGTCGCTGGTCCCGGACCGGATTCCTGACGCGGCTGATCCCCGCAATCGAGACTTCGACCGTGTCACCCGCCCTGAGTGGACCAATTCCCGATGGCGTCCCCGTGGCAACGAGGTCCCCGGGCTCCAGGGTCATGATATGCGAAATGAACGACAGCAGCATCGGGATCTTGAATACCATTTCCGAGCTGCTCGCGCGCTGCCGGACTTCTCCGTTCACGGTCGTCACCAGGTCCATGGAGTCGAGGTCCACCTTTCCCTCATGGACGTTGCCAACCGGGCAGAACGTGTCGAATCCCTTGGCGCGGGTCCACTGACTGTCGGTGCGTTGCAGGTCCCGCGCCGTCACGTCGTTGACAGCCACGATGCCGGCAATCCCTGACACGGCTTCGCTCTCCGACACGCGACGTAACGAGCGACCGATCAGGATCCCGATTTCCCCTTCATGCTCGACCTGTGTCGACTGTGGAGGGCGTTCTATGAACGCGCCGTCGGCAATCATGCTGCTCGGTGGCTTCAGGAAAATGAGCGGTTCCGAGGGCACCTCGTTGCCCATCTCACGGGCATGCTCGACATAGTTCCGACCGACGCAGACGATCTTTCCGGGACGATTCATACGGTTAAACCTACCTCCAGGGTCAGAACGCGGTCAGAACGGGGTCAGACCCCGATTTTCTGGCGCGATGCTTGAAGAACGGGATGAGCGAAAGCCGCACGTCGTCCCAGGGACCAGTCACGCGCCTCGCCGGTGGCAACGAATCGAGGAGCATCTCGCCGTATCCGCGGGTCAGGACGCGCGGATCCATGAGCACGATCGCACCGCGGTCGGTTGCCGTCCGGATCAGCCGGCCGAAGCCCTGCTTCAACCGGAGCGCGGCGTCCGGGAGCATGTAATCCATGAAAGGATCGCCGCCCCCCATCTCCACGCGCTCGCAGCGCGCGGCCACCAGCGGCTCGGTCGGCACCCGGAACGGGAGCTTCGCCAGCAGCAGTGCGCGCAGCGCATCCCCGGGCACGTCGACTCCTTCCCAGAAGCTGGCGGTTCCCAGCAGGACCGCCGACCCTTTCTCGATGAAGCGCTTGAGCAGGGAATGACGGGCGTCCTCGCCGTGCACGAGCAGTGAGTATCGCTGCCCGATCCCGGCCGACCGCAGCGCCGCCGCGGCCGCCCGGACGTCGCGGTGACTCGTGAACAGCGCAAAGACCCCGCCGCCGGTGACGTCGATGAGGTCCGTGAGCACCCGCACCACGTTGGCGAGGTGGCGGGGCCCGTCCACGTTAGGCGCCGGCCCGTCGGTCGGAATCGCGAGGATGGATTGCGAGGGAAAGTCGAAGGGCGACGGATGCACGGCGCACGACGGCTCCACGTCGTCCTGGTCCAACCCGAGGCGGGTCCGCAGGAAATCGAAGCGGCCGTCCACGGCCAGCGTCGCGCTGGTGACGACGCAGGTCTCGACCTTGCGAAAGAGGTCTTCGCGGAGGATGGGCGAAAGGTCCAAGGGCACCGCCGACACGGCGATGTTTCGTTCCTTGCCGCGTACCTCGACCCAGCGAACCGCCGGCACGGCATCGTCCCTCGGACTGAGGGCCGCACGCAGCGCCTCGCCGGCATTGATCAGACGCCGGCTGACCGCGCGGACCTCCCCCAGTAACTGGCCGTACCGCTCCTGCGCCGAATCGTCGTCTTCCATCCGGTCGCGCACGAGTTCCAGTCCTTTCGCCAGGATCTCGATTTCGCCAAGCAGGTCGCCCAGCGCGCCATCGAGCCCGCTGCGCCACACTGGGTGAGAGACGAAATCGTTGTCGAGTCGCTTCACGGGCGCCGGTTCCGACGACATCACCTCGTCGAGCAGGTCGAACACCATCGTGCTCTTTTCGCGGCCGGCCCGCGTCGAACTCGTCAGGCGGGCGTCCACCAGGTCGAGACTGGCGACGCTCACGAGATCCTTGCGCCCGGTCAGCCGGGCAATGAGTGTCGGCAGCAGTCCCTTCCCGCGACGCTCCAGCCGTGAGAACAGCCGATCGAGTCCTCGCCGCGTAATGGTCGACCCGAGGTGCGCGCCGGCGGCATCCTCCAGATGATGCCCTTCGTCGAGGATGATGCGCGTGTACGGCGGGAGCACGGCGGCGTCATCCCAGTTCTGCGTGATACGGCGAACCGCAATGTCCGACAGCAGCAGGTGATGGTTCACCACGATCACGTCGGCCTGCGCCGCCTTTCGTCGCGCGGCGAACACGAAGCACTTGTCGAAGAACTGGCACTTGATGCGCTGGCACAGGTCCGGCTCGGCGGCGACCTCGTCCCAGATTTCCTCACCCGGCTGGACGGACAGGTCGCTCAGCGAACCGTCTTTGGTTTTCCCTGCCCACTCGATCAGCTCGATGAGCCGCTCCTCGTCAGCGTTCGGGAACAGCGTCGTATGCGCGCCGGCCGCCTGATCGAGCCGCTGCAGGCAGAGATAGTTCCGCCAGCCCTTCAGCAGCGCAAACCGCACCGGCTGGTCGCCGAGCGCGCGTTCCAGGAACGGAAGGTCCTTCTGGACGAGCTGTTCCTGCAGGTTGATGGTGTTGGTCGACACCACCGTGCGTTCCTTGTTGGCCGCCGACCACCGCAGCGCGGGCACCAGGTAGCCTAACGACTTCCCGATGCCGGTCCCCGCCTCGAGCAGCCCGATCCCGCCGAGGTTGTAGAGGCGCGCCACCGACCGGGCGTATTCCCGCTGGCCCTGCCGGTCTTCGTACGCGCCGTGTTCTTCGGCGACGGGCCCTTCGGGGCCGAGGTCGCGGTCGATCGCCTCGAGGTCGAGCGGGACGAGAACCTTCTGCTGCGGCACCTCGACCACGACATACAGGCGCGAGGCGTCGTTGTCGGTGATGGCGAAGCCGACGCCGATGTCATGCATCTTTGCGGCGACGAGAAGGTCCGGCTCCGACGGATCGAGGTTCCCCGACGGATGGTTGTGCAGCAGCATCTCGCCGGCCTTCGCGAATCCCGGCAGCGCCAGCACGCAATTGGCATCGCCACGCGCCACGACCCGCGCCGTCGTCACGTTGCCGTCGGTATCGACCGTGCAGACGAAACACACTTCGCGCCCGCCGGCGAGCCGGATCGCAGCGCGCACGGCGCCGGCTGCAGTTTGGCTGATACGCGACGTGTCGCTCACACTGCGAAATCTAAGCCGCTGCCACCTGCGCCTTCAGAAAGGGGTCTGACCCCCATTTCTCCGATCGGAGCGCTCAGGTCTTGAGCGGTTTCTTCTTCGCCGCCGGGAACAACACGTTGTTCAGGATCAGGCGATACCCGGTGGACCCGGGATGCAGCGACAGGTCCGTCGGCGCCGCGCCGATGTTGTGCTGCGGGTCTTCCGGGTCATGCCCACCCAGGAAGGTCCACGACCCCTTGCCGTAGTCGCCATGGATGTACTTCACCCAGGGCGCGCCTTCCTCGCTGGCCATCACGACCACGCCCGGCTTGATCGTCTGCTTGGTGAACGAGGTCGTCACGCCATAGAAATCGGGGATGACCTGCCGGTGGTTCTGCACCAGCATGCTGGCCACGGGATCGAACTTGGCCGAGAACCCGAAAAGCGAAAACTGGCCTAACGGCTGCCGGCGGCCGGTGACGTTCACCTGATGGCCGTCGATGTCGCTCATGGAGTTCACGAACGCGTTCTGTTCGATGTGCACGTTGTGGAAGGCGAACGCCCGCTCCCAGTCGAGCTTCTGGTCGGCGTTCTCGTCCAGCGGCGTCCCGTCGGCGAAACTTCCGGCGATATCCGTGTTATGCGCGGCAATCGCCAGGCCTAACGTCTCGGTCGCGCCGCACATCGCGAACAGGAAGCCGCCCTGTTCCACATACTGCCGCATCTTTTCGGCGACGGCCTTCTTGAGCCCGGGGATGGTCTGGTAACCCTGCCGGCGCGCCGCTTCGAGGGCGCGGTCCCGCTGTTCGACAAACCACGGCGCGTCACGGAAGCCCAGGTACAACTTGTTCAGCTGCCCGGTGAAATCCTCGTGGTGCAGGTGGAGCCAGTCGTACTTGGTGAGGTCGCCCTTGATGATTTCGTCGTCCCAGACGGTCGTGTACTCGATACCCGCGTACTGCAGGGCGAGCGTTACGGCGTCGTCCCAGGGCGGTGCCGTGGGCGGCGTGTAGATCGCGATCTTCGGCGCACGCTCGAGCGCAACCGCATCCATGTTGTTTCCCGCGATCTCGGCGCGGATGGCCTGCAGCTGCGCGTTGTCGATGGACTCGAATGAAATTCCATCCAGCCCCGCGCGGCGCTTCATCTCCTGGATGTCGGGCAACAGGAACGAACCGCCGCGGTAGTTGAGGAACCACTCGCTCTTGTGGCCATCCCTCAACGCGTTGAAGATGAGACCGTACGCCTTGAGGTGATTGGTCTGCCGGTCATCCATCGGAATGAGCAGGTGCTGCGCCGGAAGCGCGCGCGCGAGCCCGAGACACAACAACGCCGGAACCGCGATCCTGCCCCACGAACGAAAATGTGTCTTCATGTGTGTCGACTCTCTACGCCGTGCGGGTTGCGCTCGGCGCTCAACGCCGGAGGGATCGTTCCTTTCGCTAACTCGAGCTCTCTCCTGGCCTGCGGAACGAGAGCGCTCTGTGGATAGGTGAGGATGAGGTGCTCGAGCCGCGTGATAGCGGCGCTCTTGTCGCCTTTCTCACGCAGCACCTTGGCCCACTCGAGGTCCGCCTCGGCTGCTTCCGGCGCCGATGCGTGCGACGTGATCAGCGCCTTCCAGATCGTCTCGCTCCGGGCCGAATCACTGGTGGACCGGTAGAGCCGTGCCGCGATCTTCAGCAGGAGTGGTGACGCATCGGCGACAGTCGACGCCGTGGCCTCGAACTCCTTCGCCGCCGCCAGTGTGTCACTCTTCGCCAGTGCGAGGAATGCGCGGCCGATGCCCTCCGACGAATCATGTCGCGCCCGTGCCAGGACCGACAGCGCCAGGATTGCATCGCTGGAAAAGTCATCGAGTCGCCTGAGACCCGTGCGTGCCGTCTTCAAATCTCCCTCGTACAACGCCATGAACGCGCTCGAGCGTTCATCC
>CBIHMX010000178.1:0-5860 GCA_966211115.1 uncultured Gemmatimonadaceae bacterium
AATCGGGAATCGGGAATCGGGAATCGGGAATCGGGAATCGGGAATCGGGAATCGAGAATACGGTCACCAACACACACTCACCGTGAATATTCGAATCTTGTTGCTCGTTGCCGGCGCTGCTTTGGCGCTGCCGGTTCGGGCACAGCAGCCTTCGGACGGACGGGCGGTTCTTCAGCAGATGCATGCTGCCTACGACGGCAAGTGGTACCGGACGCTCACGTTCGTGCAGCGGACCGTCTTTCACAGGCCTGATGGCTCCGCGAGTACGCAGACGTGGTACGAATCCGTCAGCGGTCCGTCGCTGCTGCGCATCGATCTCGACAGCGCGACGTCCGGCGACGGCACGCTCTACACGCGCGATTCCACGTTCGTGGTGCGAAATGGAGCTGTCGTCAGGCGGAACGCCAACGGCAATCCGTTCATGCCGCTCATCATGGGCGTCTACCTCCAGCCCGTTGAACGCACGGTGGAAGAACTCGAGCAGCACGAGATGGACCTGACCAAGGTGCACCGCGCCACCTGGCATGGTCGACCGGCCTGGGTCGTCGGAGCGGAATCGCCATCCGACACCACGTCGCCGCAATTCTGGATCGACACCGAACGCCTCGTCCTCGTCCGGATGGTGCTCCGCGCCGGCTCGGGCACCGCGTTCGATGTGGACGTCGGCGGTTACGAACGCGCCGGCAACGCCTGGTTAGGCACCCGAATCATGATGAAATCGAACGGTCGCGTGATCCAGGAAGAACATTACCAGGACTGGAAGGTCGGCGTGCCGCTCGACCCAGCGTTGTTCGACCCCGCCAGATGGCTGACAGCGCAGCATTGGGCAACGCAACCGCCAGTCTGAAGCCGCCCGTCGATTCACGATCTCCCGGGCTCACGATTTCACGTCACCATTCACCGTTTCCAAGCCCGCAGAAACGAAAAAAGCGCCAGCTCCATTCGGAGGGCGCTTCACCGTAACTGGATCCCAGGTTCGCCGTGCTCACCGCCATTGGAACTCTACGTCCTACCGGACGGCGGCCGGCTGTATACCCGGGAAATCTATGGAGCTGAGGGGAGTCGAACCCCTGACCTCTGCAGTGCGATTGCAGCGCTCTCCCAACTGAGCTACAGCCCCTTACGGGAGCGCGCCACGTTCTGATTCATCCGGTCGCACTCCGGCCTTCTAACAATACGACCCCGCTCGCGCGGGGCCGACCGTTGACACAAACCTACGAGTGTCAGGCCGGAAGTCAACTCGTTCAAACACTCGACGACTGGGAGGGTTCCACGTAACTACTCGCGGTACTTCCAGTTGCGGCGTCGGACGAACTTACCCCGGCAGGCCGGCGGCTGCGGTCAAACCACGACCGCAGCCAACACGACCTTCGGGGTACGGAAGGTCAGCGCTGAGTGGCGCCGACGGGCGATTCGATACCAGCGGCGACCGCGGGGTGGACGAAGGAATCCCTTCGCGACTCACCGAAACCGCCGTCTCACGATCCTGGAACCGGGGCGCCCCATTCGTAGCCGAAGCCTGCTGCGCCGCGAGCTGACGCGCACGGCCGCGGGCCTCACCACCGGCCCGGCCGATGGCTTCCATGTGAGCACGATCGCGGCTCACGACTTCCCCACCCTTCCGGCCAGCACGACGAGCCTCGTCGGCCGTCCATTCATGGGCTGTTCCCTTCGCATGCGCGGCCTTACCACCCTTGCTGGCGATATCCCGCTGCCGCGAAGGATCCATCGACGCGAAACCTCTTTTGCTTTTCCCGCTCATAGGCCCTCCCACAGGCAATGAAGTCGGGTGAAATCGCACCGGTCATTCGATCCGGTACGCTGCCAGCACACAATCACCGGCAACCGCCCTTGACGCACCCGCTGATTATGGATCGCTACCTGAAGCACGTCTGCAACCTGTATCACACACACACTGCAACATCGACAACCAACTCCCAAGAAAGACCTGCAACAATCGCGTTACTATATTTGTCCCGCATGCCGCTAAGCCTCCGATTCCTCGGCACTTCCGCTGCGCGACCCACCGTGGAACGGAACGTCGCTTCGATCGCGCTGCTCCGCGAAGGAGAAGCGTTTCTCTTCGACTGCGGCGAAGGCACCCAGCGCCAGATGATGCGCTACGGAATCACCTTCAACATCGACGACGTTTTCTTCACTCACTTTCACACCGACCACCTGCTCGGCATCGTTGGTCTGATGCGCACGATGTCACTGCAAGGTCGCACTGACCCGCTGCGCCTCTGGGGACCGCCTGGCGCCGAGCGAATGATCAAGCGCGCAGAATCACTTGGTTCGGAGCGACTGTCATTCGGAATCGAAATTCGCGAACTAGCGCCCGGTGACGCCATTCCCCGAAAGGAGTACCTCATCCATACCTTTGCGTTGGATCATCGTGGTCCTCCGAGCATCGGATATGTGATCGCCGAGAAGGAACGGCGCGGACGGTTCAACCCCGAACTTGCTGCTGAGCTCGGTATTCCCGAGGGCCCACTCTGGGGCCGAATCCATAAGGGCGAGTCGATCACACTGCCCGACGGAAAGGTGATTCACCCGTCGGTACTTGTCGGTGAGACTCGAGCCGGAAGAAAGGTCGTAATCACTGGAGATACAAGGCCTTGCGCCGAGACGATCCTCGCGGCCCAAGGTGCCGACCTGCTGGTCCATGAATCGACTTTCGGCGACGAAGAAGCCGCGCGGGCGGTCGAAACGGGCCACTCAACCGCGAAAGAAGCCGCTCAAGTCGCGAAGATGGCCGGGGTGCGCAAACTCGTGCTTACGCATGTGTCCGCCAGGTACGCCCGCGACGCGAAGGAGCTCGAGAGCGAAGCGCAGTCAGTGTTCCCGGCCAGCAGAGTGGCGCGCGACGGCTACGAGGTCGACGTGCCGTTCAGGGAAGTTGAGGTCGTGAAGTCGTGAAGTCGTGAGGACGTGAAGTCGTGAGGACGTGAGGTCGACTCCTCAGCTCATGAATTCATCAACGCCATCAGTTCATGTCGCGAAAAGCGTAGTCGCGATTCGCGCTCACCATCATGCTGCGGCGGAAAAGCCGCGCGATCTCATCGTCCGTCAGCGCTTCCATCACGGTATTCGTCGTCAGGCGCTCGCGCGGATCCGTGGTCTTCGCGGAGTTGATCCATGCATAACGATCGAGCCGCGAAGTCTGGCCATCAGGATGCTTGAACAGCAGCATCGCACTACTGTGGCTCGGCAGCTGCACGACCACGTTCCACTTGATTCCGTCGCCCGACTGATAGACACGCATGTGTGAGTTGACGAGTTGACTGGATGACGAGATAACGAGTTGAAGAGCTGAGGAATTACCCACATCCCATGCCCCCACGCTTCCCTACTTACAATCCCCCACTCACGCCCCCATTCACGATCCCATTCACGCCTTAATTCACGCTCGAATTCACGCTCGAATTCACGCTCCAATTCACGAAGTTCAGTCCCTTCACGACCCCCTATTCTCCTATCTCCTGCCTCCCCGCATACCCATCCGTGACCTCGTGCCAGAACTTGACGGCGTCTTCGTCGAGCTTCCAGCACAGGCAGATCACGCGGCCTTCGCGCTCGCCAGGGAAATCGACCAGCCCCTGCTCGAATCCCTTGAAGTCGACGCCCAGTTCGCGCAGCTCGACCAGGTAACCTTCGATCTCCGCCGCGAGCCGCTTGATCTCGGACTCGAGCCCGGTCAGCTGGCTCGTCGGAGAGTCGGCGCGTGTCCAGGTCGCTGCGCTCTCGAACTCCCTGACCTTGGCGGTCCAGTTCCGGTGCGCGTCCACGATGTCGCGCACGATCCGCCTGACGAGCGGCAACATCTTGTTGGCCTGCTCCACCGTAAACGTTCGCGTCATCGCTGCACTCATGCCTTGAACTCCCGCGTGTTCTTCTCTTCCTGCTCCTTCTCCTCGAGCCGCCGGCGCCGTCGCTCCACCGCGGCCTGGTACCGCCTGATCTCGTCCGGCGTCTCCGGCTTCAGGTCCGGCACTTCGAGCGGGCGACCGGCACGATCGACCGCCACGAAGGTGAGATAACACGAATTCGTGTGACGCCGCCGGCCGGTCTGCAGATCCTCGGCTTCCACCCGTACACCAATCTCCATGGAAGTGCGACCGACGTAGTTCACGCTGGCTTTCATCACCACCAGGTCGCCAAGATGAATCGGCTCCCGGAAGTCTACGCGATCGATCGAAGCCGTGACACAACTCGCCCGCGCGTGCCGGATCGCGGCGACCGCGGCCGTCTTGTCCATCATCGCCATCACCACGCCGCCGAACACGTGACCCAGGTTGTTGGCATCACCCGGCATCATGATCTCACTCGTCTCGTGATGCGACTCACGGACAGTCCTCGTCAGGCGACCGCGCGACGGCTCACTCACCGGGCACCTCGCGCCAGGCGACCGAGCCCTTCGAGCAGCCGCTCGACCTCGTCACTGGTCGTATAACACGCGCATCCCACGCGGACGAGGCCGTCGGCACTGCAACCGAGACGCTCGATCACCGTGGTCGCGTAGAAATCGCCGTGCGAGAGAAACAGTCCCTGCTTCGCGAGCGCGACTGCCACCTGCTCCGATGCGATGCCATCCATCACGAAGGAAACCGTCGGCGTCCGCGGCGCGTCGGGTGGCGGACCAAAGCGCCTGACGCCGCGGATCTGTCCGAGCCCGTCCCACAACTGCCTGACGAGCGCGTCGCCGTGCTGGTGGAGTGCCCCCATCGCCGTCACGATGCGTTCCCGGCGGGTCTCGCCGGCGCCGATTGACGCGATGAAATCCACGGCGGCACCGGTCCCGACGATACCCTCGTGGTTCTGTGTCCCGGTCTCCAGGCGCTCCGGAGCCTCGTCAGGCGCGGGAATGAGCTTTGGAACGTCGAGACCCGCCAGGAGATCACGCTTGCCGTACAGGAACCCGGCATGCGGTCCGTAGAACTTGTAGGCGGAACAGGCGATGAAGTCGCAGTCCGCCTGGCGGACGTCGATCAGTCCGTGGGCCGCGTAGTGCACCGCGTCGACGAAGACGAGCGCCCCGACCGCGCGCGCGAGCTTCGCCGCCGCACTGACGTCGGTGACCGTGCCTAACGCGTTGGACGCGGCGCCGATGGCGAGCAGGCGGGTCTTCGGCGTGATCGCCCGTTCCAGGGCCGACCAGTCGAGCTGGCCCGTCTCCACGTCGAACGGGACCGAACGGAGCGTGACGCCGCGCTCGCGAACCAGCGCCTGCCACGGCGCGATGTTGGCGTGGTGATCGAGCTCGGTCACGACAATCTCATCCCCCGGACCCCACGCCATGCCTAACGCGCGGCCGAGGTGGAAGGTAATCGTCGTCATGTTGTTGCCAAAGACGATCTCGTTCGGCGACCCGTTCACGAAATCGGCGACCGCCTGCCGGGCCTCGTTGATCGCGGCATCGGTCTCGGCGCTGGTCGGATAGCTCCAGTGCGTATTCGCGTTATGGTGGTACAGGTAATCCGCCATCGCGTCGACGACACGGCGCGGAACCTGCGTGCCGCCAGGACCGTCGAAGTAGGCGACAGGGTGACCGTTGTAGACCCGCTCCAGGGCCGGGAACTGGGCACGAACGCCGGGAATCGGGAAGCGGGAAGCGGGAATCGGTTCGCCGGCTCCAGGCTTGCGGCCTCTGGCTTCAGCTGTGGTCACGACTTCCTCCCGACTTCAACTCCGGCCCATTTCTCGAGTACCTGCACGGTTTCGACGTGGTCGGCATCTTCGCCCAACTGCCGTCGCGCTTCCCGCAGCAGCTCCGACGCGAGTTGCAGGAGGGGGGACGTCACGCCATGCTCCCGCGCGAAATCGGCGGCGATGCGGACGTCCTTGTCCATCAGCGCCAGCT
>CBIHMX010000179.1:0-5856 GCA_966211115.1 uncultured Gemmatimonadaceae bacterium
CATCGATATGATCGGCTTCGGTCACGATCTCGGTGGCGATCACCCTGGTTCGCTCTGCGGGGAGGGCTTCGCGCCCATCGGTCATGGCGAACGTCGCCGCCAGCGCCAGTGCGACGGATTCGGGCGTTGTCGGCCTGAATGGATTGACGGACAGTCGGCGCGACTCCATCACCCGCCCGACGATCATCGCCAGCACCGCCGCCACGGTCAGCAGCATAACGACGATCCCCATCGGCACTCCAAGGTCGGAGGCGATCGTCGCACCTTCGCGCGGAACGTCAGCCACTGCGCCGCGCACGGCCGGCCAGACGGCCGGTGTCAGGGCGGTGCCGGCAAAGAGGCCACCCACCGCGGCGAGGCCGTCCCGGCGGCCACTGGCCGCGGCCACGCAGGCGGTGCCGGGACAGAGGGCCGCCAGCGCAAAACCACCGCCGAAGATGACGGCGCCTAACGCTTGCGCCGGAACGTCCGTTGGCGGCATCGCGATACTGGAGGGTTCGATCCATCCCACCGCGCCGGCCCACACCACACCAAGCATTGCGGTGACGATCGCGCCGAACATGACGCGGACCACGGTGAAGTTCCGGCCCTGAAGCTGGCCGGCGATGACTCGAGGGTCGCCGAGCCCAACGCGCTCGAGAATGGCGCCGAACGCGAGGCCAACCGGGATGGCGGTCACCGCCGGGTGCAGAGAGTCGAGCATCACGTGGACCCCTCGAGCCGGGAGTCTCTGGCGAGCGCGGTGACGATGATTGCCGTGCCGAAGGCGAGCGGGATGAAGGTCCACGCGCCGGTGGACAAGAGCGCCCCGCCCGACAGCGCCAGCCCGCTGGTACATCCCCAGGCCAGGCGCGCGCCGAGTCCCATGAGTGCTCCGCCGGCGATCGCTCTCGAGATGCGGCCGCGCGAGCCGTCGTTGGTCGCGGTGCGCCACCGTCCGGCGAGTCGCGCCGACAGCAGCGCGCCGATAACGACGCCCAGGAGTTCGAGCACGATCCAGTCGTTCCACGGCTCGAACGTCACGGGCAACCGATCGGCGAGCGAGACCTGCGACTCGATCGCACCCGAAGCGAGCGTCGCGGCCACCGGCCCGGCGGTGGCGGCAAAGGCGCCCGAGGCTCCGATGCCGCGACCGGCCAGGATGAATGAAGCCAGCAACACGAGACCCAGCGCGATCCCGCCCGTGGTCGCATCGGCGTACGGCCGGACCTTCACTTCGACTCCGGCTTCTTCGAGTTCTCGAGCGGAAGCTTGCGCTTCTCCCAATCGTCCATCGAGCCGTCGTACAGCCGGACCGGATGGCCTAACAAGCGTGCTGCGAACACGACGACGGTTGCCTGCTGTCCGATGTGGCAGTACGCTGCCACCGTATCCCCGGGCTGTACGCCGGCCGCGGCAAATCGGCGGCGGAGCTCGTCAACCGGAAAAAACTGCAGCGAGTCATCGCTCAGGGAGTTGAACGGAATGTTCTGCGCGCCGGCGATGTGACCGGGTTCGAGTTTGCGTCCCTGCATCTCCATGGAAGGCCCGTCGTAGAACATCGGGGCACGGGCATCGATCAAGCGCACCCTCGGCGACGCGGCATTCGCCTGCATCCAGCGATGGTCGACGATCAACGAGTGGTCCATCGACGCATTCAGCCTGCCGGGCGCCGGCGCAGACGGTTCGGCCGTCGTGAGCGAAAGGCCCGCGCGTTTCCAGGCCCTCGTGCCGCCATCGAGCATGCGCGTCTGTGCGCCCAACCCCGCGGCTTGAAGCGTCAGGACGAGCCGCGTCCCGATGGACACCCAGTTCGCTCCGAAAGCGACCACAATCCGGCTGTTGTCGCTGACGCCGAGCGCCTCCAGCGTGCGACGCAAGGTGGAATCGTCAGGCAGCTCGAGGGCGAGCGGATGTGACTGCGGCGTCGAGACCGACATCAGGTCCACGAAACGTGCGCCGGCGATGTGTCCGGCGGCGTAATCCTCCTTCGGTCCTATATGGAGAAGGACGAGCCGGGGATCGCGCAGTTCACTGTTGAGCTGCGACGGCGTGACCAGCAGTTGCGGCCCACCCTGCGCGAACGCTGGTGGCGAGAAGAGAAGAAGAAGTGCGAGAAAGGCGCGAGGCATGGGATCGAGGTTGAGGTGTGCATGGAACCTCGTCCCGCGCGACCGATGTGTGGTGACCCCTTCGTGCGCAACTTGTCAGGGAGATGTGAGTGGAAGCGCAAAGCGCCACCGTCTCATTTCTCGAAACGATACCCGACCTTGAAGACCGTAACGATATGGCGCGGGTTCGCGGGATCATTCTCCAGGCGCCGCCGCAGTTCGGCGATGTGCGAATCGACGGTGCGCGACAGGACGAGGGGGCCGTAACCCCAGACCTCGCGCAGGAGCTCCATGCGCGATGCGACCTTTCCCTCGCGCCGGATCAGCGACAGCAAAAGGTCGAATGCCTTCGGCGACAATTGCACATGGTCACCACCGCGGATGACTGTACGCGCCGGCGGATCGACCAGGATGTCCCCGAAGGCGATGGCTCCTGGTTTACCATCGGCGGGTGCGCGACTTCCCCGGCGCAGCAACGCGTGGACTCGCTCCAGCAGTTCGACCAGGCTGAATGGCTTGGTGACATACTGGTCGGCATCGAGCCGGAACCCGCGGATCTTGTCCTGCTCCTCGCCGCGCGCCGAGAGAATGAGGACCGGAACGTCGCGTCCGTCGCCCCGAATCCCGCGAAGTATCTCGAAGCCGTCCATGCCGGGCAGCATGAGGTCGAGAATGACCAGGTCCGGTTGCCATGACCGCACGGTTGGCAGTGCCTCGCGGCCATCCTCGACCGTACGGACTTCGAGTCCCTCATGCCGCAGGTTGTGCGCGAGCAGTGCAGCCAGGTCGCGTTGGTCCTCGACCACCAGCACCCGCTTCACGAATCCGCGCCCATGTCGTCAGGCAGTTCCACGACGAAGCGCGCGCCACCGGACGGCGCCGCTTCGACCCACGCTCGCCCTCCATGTTCCTCGGCGATCTCGCGCACGATCGTCAGGCCGATGCCGCTGCCGCCGGCCGCTCGCGATCGGGCAACTCCACCGCGCTCGAACGGCTTCCAGATGCGCTCCCGTTCGGCTGGCGGCACTCCGGGCCCGTTGTCATCGACGATGAGGCGGGCTCCCGAACCACGCAGCGCCGTCACCTCGACGCGGACCACCGTGCCGTCGCCACCGTACTTCATCGCATTGTCGAACAGGTTCAGCAGGACCTGGCGAAGCGCGCCACGCTGCAACTGCACGCGCGCCGAGCTGGCACCTTCGAGCGAGATCGTCATGCCATGCGGCGCCGCGAGCGGCGCAAACTCCTCGATGACCGCTTTCGCTTCCTGTGCGGCGTCGACCGTCACTCGAGGCAGGTCGTCCGGGCGCGCGCCGCGCGTAAAGCGCAACACGCCCTCGACGAGATGCTGGAGGCGGAGCGCCTCGCGATCGGCCACCCTGAGCGCCGACTCGCGCGTTTCCGGATCATCACCGCGTCCGAGCTTCAGCGTGTCGAGGACGAGGCGGATCTGCGACAACGGAGTCCGCAATTCATGCGAGACGTTGGCAACGAAGCCGGCCCGTTCCGACGCGAATCGTACCTCGCGGCGCAGTTGCACCGCGGCGAGCGTCGTCAGGCCGATCGCAAGCACAAGGATCACCAGCAGAATGGGAATTCGTGACTCGGGTACGCCGCCGATGAGAATGGTTTCCGCCATCTCTGGCCGGATTCCGGCGCGGATCTTCAAGCTCGAATAACTCGGCGGCAGGTCGATGGAGCCGCTGACATCGAAGCGCGACGCACTCGTCGTGCGAAAGAGCGGCGTACCCACCCCGTCGCTCACCTGCACGTCGAGCACGTCCGAGTTCGCGCGCCCCGCGACGACCGAGGCCGGCAGCAGGTCGCTGGCTGACAGCACGGACGTGAAGATCGAATCGAGGCTCGCCGTGGGGTACTCGAATGCGTAGACAATGGTGTCCCCCCACTGGGTGGGCATCGTGCGCGCGCCAAGGAACCGGAGCACGTCTCCGCGCCGCTCGATGATTACGTGGTAACCCCAGTCGGTACGCGGGCCGCGCGCGACGTTGGTGAGGAGCGCATGGAGCCATTGGTTCTCGTCGGGTGCGATCCGGAAGGTCGGCACCGGCACCGATCGCGTGTCGTTAGGGTCGGCGAGCCAGCCGGGCACCGACGGGCCAGCCAGGTTCACCCCTACCGACAGCGTGTCGCTCCCCAGCGTAAAGGCGTAGTAGCGGAGCGGCATGGGGCCGTTGAGCGGCCGGTGACAGTTGCACGCTTCATTGGTGGGTATGAAGTGCCCCATGTCGCGCGCGTCGGGAATGCGCGGGTTCGTGTGCAGGCCGTCGCCATGGTTCACCGCCCCGAGGAGCTCGTCGACGGATTCGCGAATGTGCGCGGTCAGGTGCTGGCCATAACTCCACGCGGCGAAGGTGGAGTAGTCCCTCAAGGCCCGTTCGACCACGGTCCAGTTCGATCGCTGCAGTCGATACGACTGGACGAGGATGATGAGGACGCACGCGAGTCCGCCCACGAGCAGGATCTGCAGCCAGAGGGTGGCGGGTCGGGAGCGTCGCGAAGTCGTGGACATCTATATGGAAGAAAGCTGTCGGGACGAGGGCGAACGAGGCACAGACAGTTGTGAAGAAGCCGTGAAATCCACGTCGCGTCGTCCCGTCGGCGAGTGTTAACCCATTGACATGATGCCAGTGCATTGGCATACTGCCAACCAATTGGCACACTTCGGCTGTCAGAGGGACAATGGCAAATCCACTGGGTGACCTCGGGCGCCGGGAACGGCAGATCATGGATGTCCTCTTCCAGCTCGGACAGGCGACGGCCGAGCAGGTGAGGGAAGCGTTGCCGGATCCGCCGACGAACAGCGCGGTGCGCGGCATGCTGCGGCTGCTCGAGGAGAAGGGCTTCGTGACACACGACTGGGATGGTCCCCGTCATGCGTACCGTCCTACCGCGGATACCGCGCAGGTGCAGAAGCATGCCGCCCGGCATCTGCTTCAGACCTTCTTCAACAACTCGATGGAATCGGCGGTGGCCGCGATGCTCGGCGTCGCCGATCGCCCACTCACGGCGGAAGAACTGGACCGACTCTCGCGTCTCATCGAACAGGCGCGGCGCAGGAAGGGAGGCTCGAAATGAGCGTTGAGACCGCTGTCGAACTTGGCGTTCGCGTCAGCCTGGTCTTTCTGGCCGGCGTTGCGATCACCGCGATGCTCACTCGTCAGGCAGCATCGCTACGGCACCTCGTCTGGTCGGCGTCGCTGAGTGGTTCGCTGGCACTGGCGGTGCTGGTTCCGTGGGCGCCTCGCATGAAGGTACCTGTTCCCGGCTGGAGTCTCGTCAGGCATGGTCCCACGCCGGATGAATTGCCGGCGGCTTCCAAAAGTGCACTGCCTGTTGCTGGGCGCGCCGCGGAGCCGACCATCACTGAGCGCACCCGCGAGGCGTCGACGAGGATTCTCGAAGCGACCAGCGCTCGTCGCACCCCGCTCTGGCTATTGCTCTGGATGGCGGGTGGCGCGGTGGTCGTTGCCTGGGGTGTCGCTGGCCGCATCGGGTTGGCGCGCATCGCGCGTCGCGCGTTTCCAGTGCGTGAAGGATCGTGGCGTACGATGGTGGATGCGACGGCGGCCGTGATGCACGTCGAGCGCCCGATCCGGATTTTCGTGAGTGATCGTGTTGGCGCGCCCGTTACCTGGGGCGTGCGGCGGCCGATCGTTGTGCTACCGGCGACGTCCGACGCCTGGCCCGACGCCGTTCGGCGGTCGGTCGTGGCCCACGAAGTAGCGCACATCGCGCGTAATGACTA
>CBIHMX010000180.1:0-5844 GCA_966211115.1 uncultured Gemmatimonadaceae bacterium
TCTCGACACCGTGTACGCCGATGTTGGTGCTGTTGGCGTTGATGTCGATACCGAACACCCTGTCGGACGCATTATTCGTCAGATCGAGAACCTCAATCGGCTCCGAGTACAGTTCCTGTCCGGCTGGCGTCCCGGATGGATCGTAAAGGGCGAGGACACGACCTGCCCTGCCTCCGGTGTTGGCTTCACCGAACGCGACGCGTCGGCGATCGCCGCCTACCGCAACAAAGTTGGTATCCGGCAGTGCGAGTGAGGCAACATCGATGTCGTGGACTGCGGCGATGTTACCGTTGACCGGGGCGCCCCGCAGCTGCGCGACAATGACATCAACGTCGTTGTCACTGGCGCAAACCTGGGTGGACGGATCGTTACCGGGCGTGTGTTCGCAAATAGTGAGGATATCCGGGAAACCGTCAGCTCCCTTGTCCAGATACACCCAGTCGGAGTTGAAGATTGCGACCTCGTTCAACTTCTTGGTGGCGTATTGCCAGATCTGGCGCGGCTCGGTACGCGTATCCAGGAAGTTGTCGATGCGACGCAGGGTACCAGGGGTCGCCGCGTCGGTCGGCCGGGTGCTGTAGTAGAGCGCACCGCTCGCCGATTGTGCGATGTACTGCGGCCGGTCTGAATAGTCTATGGGACCGTTGAGGGTATACTTCTTCTCGTTCGTCTGTTGATCGACCGACACGGTCAGTACGAAAACGTACTCGTTGGAGGTATTCACGCGACCATCTTCACGACGCTGCAGAAGGTTCACCTTCGAGATGTTCGTACCGCCCGAATTCGCCACCAGGAGCAGCGATCCCGAGTTGTCGATGGCCATGCCCCAGGGCATGGCGCCGACCGAAACGGCGGGCAGCGGCGACAGCGTGCTGCTGTACGACCACGCTTCGAGCTGGTTCTTGTTGATGTTGGAGACGTAGACGTTGCGGCGCACACTGTCGACCGCGATGTCGGCGCCAAGGCTGCCGGCGGGCATCGGGTAGGTAAGGCCGTAGGCGTACACGACGGGATCACGCTTGCCGAGGCTGTCGGCGCTCACCGGCACGCTGGCGCCGGTCGGCACCGCATACCCGATGCGGCCCGCGGCGTCGATCGCGTAGGCGGTGATGAACAAGTTCTGGCCGCGCAGCATCGTCGGCCCGTTGAAGGCCAGGCGACGCGAGACCTGCTGGATCGGCACGGCGAGGGTATCCGCCTTGCGATGCTGGATGATTCCCGCCTGGTCCTTGGCGATGAAGCCCACGATGCGCACGAAGCCATCCGTGTCGCGGGCAAAGACATCGATCGAATCCGGCGTTTCGAGGCGCGGTGCCACCGTCTGGAAGACGAGGGGCGACGTCTGGTCGGCGCCAGGCGCGATGATGCGGACCGTGACCGCCTGTCCGCTGGCGCGCAGGCCTTCGCGATTTTCCGCGAACGGCGTGATGGTGAATGTCGTACCAACAGTGGCCGTGCCGGCGATGGCGATCAAATAGTTCACCGTATCGGCCATGGGCAGCGGTTCGGCGAACAGCGTGCTGTCGGCGCGGTTGAGTCCTGCGCCGGTGGCGCGGAACCCGACCTTGGAAATGCCGGTGCTGTCCGTCACCGAGAGATTGAACGCGTACGTACCGCCGGCGAACACCGTACCAGACGGGCTGAGCACGAGCACGCGCGGAACGTTGGGATCGAACGCGGTGGCAACGATCTGCGCGACCGCACCGTTTCCGGCGCCGTCGGCCACCGTGGTCTGCACGGACACCTGCTGGCCGGAGCGAACCCCGGCGAGCGAAATGTCGACGACACGATCTACTTCCCGCAGGCCGCCAAGTTCGATGCTATCGACATCGATCAGCACCGTGTCGGCAAAAATACGGGTTACTGCATAGTACAGCGCGGCGTTGTCACTGGCCTGGATGCGCACCTGGAGCGGCGTGCGCACGGAGACCGTATCGCCTTCGGTACCGATCGCGCCTTCGAGGCTGATCGAGACCAACGGGATCACGCGGTCATCGCCGGTCGACGCGATATCCGTCGCCCCGCACGACGCCATCCCGAGGATGGCGAGCGTGCCAGTGGCCACAGAGGCCGCGCGATGCATGAAATGCCTCATCGTCTGGGACTCCGTGGAAGTCAGTTCTGGTCGTAGTTAGGCGGACGAACGGCTTCGCCTTCGTCGATGATGTGCGGCGTGATCAGGATCAGCAGGTCGCGCTTTTCCTCGCGGGTATCCGTCTGCGAGAAGAGGCGGCCGATGAGCGGCAGGTCCGAGAGCAGCGGGATGCCGGACTTGTTCTTGGTGACCGAGGTCTGCGTGAGTCCGCCGATGACCGCGGTCTCACCATCGCTCACCAGGAGCTGCGTCGAGGCGTTGCTCTTCGGGATCGTGAAGCCGAGGTCGCCGCCGATGATACGCAGTTCCGACTGCTCCGCCTGGATCGACATGCGGACCTGGCGGTTGTTCGTGATGTGCGGGGTGACGGTAAGAATGATACCGGTCTCCTTGAACTGCACATTGGCTCGAGCCGGCACACCAACGGCGCCGGCGGCGCCGGCGTCGATGACCCGGACCGGCGTTTCTTCACCGGACAGCATCTTTGCCTCACGATTGTCGAGCGTCACGATGCTGGGTTCAGCCTGGACGTCAGACAACTGCTGCTCGCGAAGCGCGTCGAGGAACGCGGTGATGCTGTACTTGCCGAGCGCGGTCGAGAACAGGAGGTTCAACGCCGAGCCGTTGCGATACTTGCGCGAGGCGTTGCCCAGACCGGCGATGACTTCACCGCCCAGTTCGACCCGCCCCTCGCGACTGTCCGCGGCGTCGCTGCCGGGAAGATTGCGCGGGACGAGGTTATTGAAATACGCGGCCGAGCTGCCGAGATCGTAGCTCAGGCCAAGCTGTTCGATGGAGGTGCGGCTGACCGAGATGATCTTCGCCTTGAGCGCGACCTGCGGCGTGCGGACGTCGAGCTGGCGGATGTAGCCCATCAGGCCGGGCAGGCGCGAGCTGACTTCCGTCACGATCAGCGTATTCGTGCCGCTGTCGGCGGCCACGCTCCCGCGAACGACGCAATTCTGCTGCTGCATGCTGCCGCCGCCCTGGGTGTTGTTTGCGGCCACCGCGGCCACGCCGCCGACCGGACAATCCTTCGAGAGCAGTCCCTGCACCGTCTGGACCAGCGAGCCGGCCGAGACGTAGTTGACGTTCACCATCTCGATGCGCAGCGGTTCACTCGACTGGCGCAGCAGGATGTTTTCGTAGCTGTCGACAACGATGATGCCCGAGTTTTCCTCGGTGGCCGCCAGGCCATGCGCGTCGAGAATCGCCTTCATGGCGACGTCCCACGGCTGGTCCTTGATTTCAGCGGACACGGTGCCGGTGACGGCCTTGCCGCGAACGATCGTGCGACCCGAGTATTCCGCGAATGACGCCAGGACGTCGGCGATCTGCGCGTCTTCCCAGGTGATCGTGATGCGGCGCTGCTGCGGCTGCTGCGACGTGGCCGGTGCCGGAGTGCGCGGCACGATGACTTCCATTTCCTGCGCGCGGAACAGCTCCGGCTGCACGGCCGGCGTCACCACGACCGGCGAGGCCGGCTCGCTGGTGGCCGTCGCCACGGAACCCATCGCGACGTTTTCGGTCGGCTCGGCGCGCGGGGCTTCCGGCTTCGGGGCTTCCGGCTTCGGGGCCGCCGGCTTCGACGCCTCGGCCACGACCGACTGGTCGCGCTGCGTGGACCACGCCACGAACGTCTCGCCGCCGGTGACGGAGACGCGGATTTCACTATCCGAGCTCTTTACGGCATACTGGCGCTTGCTGTCCAGGTCGAGCACGACGCGGACGACGGTCGGGCTGTACTGCGAGACGCGGATGTTGCGGATGCCGCCTCGCGCCTTGCGGTCATAGGCCCTGCCTAACGCGTTGAGGCGTGCGCCGGTCAGGTCCAGGACAATACGGTCCGGTGCCTCGATCGCGAAATCGGCCACCTGTACCGCACCGGTAACAGCGATGACGACATCGGCCCGCCCTTCGCCGGGAACGACGCTGAGGGCGGTTACGGCCCCCGCCGCCGGTTGGAGCGCGGCGCGCGCGGGTCCGTCAATGTGCGCGGCGCTCGCGTGGCCGACGCCAACACTCAGCGCGGCGGCCGCGGTGGCAGCCAGCGTACGAATTCGCCTCATTGCGAGCTCTCCTTTTTGGGATCGGCCATCGTCAGGGACTCCTGCCGGCTGAAGCCGAACTCCTCGATGGTGAACGTGATTTCCTTCTTGTTGATGCGCGCGACGCGCATGCGGCCCAGTGACTCGCCGACGCGGACGCGGTACTGCTCCTTGGTGCCGAGATCGCGGAGGACCGCCACCGACCCGCCCTTCGGGTCATAGGCGATCGATGTGACGCGCAACTCCGTGATCAGGGGGCGCAACTCTCCATAGGACATGAGCGACACGAACGGATCGCGCCGGCCGTCCCGAGCGTAGCGGAACGACTCGCGCGCGAGGCTCGACAGCGTCTCGGGCGCGGGTGTGGAACCAGCCGACGCCTGCGTGGCGTGCGTGCCGGATGCGGATGCCTGCCGCCCGGTCGAGTCCTGCGACTCGGTCATGCGGCGGGTATGCTCGTTGGTGGCGTTGACCGCGCGCGTGGCGGCGGCCTTCGACTTCGTAAGTGGGGGCAACGACTGGGCGGGCGCGATGTTCGCCCCCGCGATCGTGGCCGCCATCACCAGTGACGCAATCTTCATTACTGGCCTCCCTGCGCCGCCGGCGCGGTCCGGATCACGTAGGTCTGGATCTCGAACTTCGACTCGACGGCCGCCGTGCCCGCCGGGGCCAGCTTCACCGCGTTCGCGTTCCTGTTGCCGGACAACCCGAGGTTCAGGTTGACGGGTGCGACGATGCGCGTGAGCGACCCGACGTTGGTCAGGAACTCGCCTAACGCGTGATAGCCACCGGTCACGGAAACCTTGTAGCGATAGGTATCGAACATCTCGCCCTGGATGATCGGCTGCGGCTCGAGGCTGGCGATGTCCAGGCCTTCGCGGCGCGCGGCCGTGGAGACCTGTTCGATCAACGAGGGCAGCTCGTTACCGGTGGGCACGAGCAGCCGCATGACCTCGAGGTCGCGGCCGTATCGCTCGGCCTCGGCCTCGAGTTCGGCCGCCGTTCCCTGCGCGATGCGCGCGCGGGCGTTGGCGTTCCGGGCATCGAGCGTATCCAGCCGCGTCGTGAGCTCGGCGAGCTGGGTATGCTTCGGCGTCCAGACGAAGTTCCAGTAGAGGGCCGCGAGGGCGATTGCCACCACGGCGCAGGCAACCATTTTCTGGTCGCGCGGATTCTTGGGCAGGAGGGCCATGGCGCTTATCTCACCGAGAGCGAAACAGGTTGTGTCAGGATCATGGAGCTGTCGGGACGCTCGTATTGCGCCTCGAGGGTGAACTCCGTGACTTCCTTTCCTTCGACCAGCGCCATCTCGGACCGCGCCAGCTGGACTTTCTGGATGAACGGCGAGGATTCGAGCAGCTTCATGAACCGCGTGAGCGCCTGGATGTCGACCGTGTTGCCGACGAGGCGGAACTTCGCCGGCTCGGGCAGCACCACCGGTTTGGCCGAGTCGCCCGGCGCGGGCGCCGGTGCGGCGCCCGGGGGCGCCGACTGCGGCGCGGCCACGGCCAGCGTCTTGAGCCACGTGTAAGGCGGCAGCGCGCGGCTGACCTCGTCCATGACGTGCGGCCAGATGAAGCGGTCGGCGTCGATGGCCTTGATGATCTCGAGCTGCTTGACCACCGAGTCGCGCTTCGCCTCGGCCGAACGCCGCTGGCGGAGCACGACGGCGAAGCGCGCCGAGTCGGCCACAGCCTGCTC
>CBIHMX010000181.1:0-5809 GCA_966211115.1 uncultured Gemmatimonadaceae bacterium
CAATGAAGAGGATCACCTTCGCCTCCAGACCGTGCGATCGGGTTTCGCGCTCGAACCCGCCCTATCGGCCATAACGAGGCTCGACGAAGAACTCGGCCGGCGTGTTCCGTACTCGTTTCACAAGGAATTCGGTTTCCTGACGGCGTGTCCAACGAACACCGGAACCGGCATGCGGGCCTCGGTGCTCATACACCTGCCGGGCCTCGTGCTGACGAAGGAGATCCCGAAGGTGCTCGTCGGGTTGCAGCAAATGGGACTGACGTATCGCGGGCTGTACGGGGAAGGGAGCGAAGTGCTGGGCAGTTTCTTCCAGATTTCCAACCAGACGACGCTCGGTCGTTCGGAGGAAGAACTGGTCGACCACCTCGCCAACGTCGTTCGGCACGTCATTCAGCGGGAGCAGGAAGCGCGGCGCGTGCTCTGGCGCGACGCTGGCTATATTATCGAGGACAAGCTGTGGCGCGCGTACGGCACGTTGCGTTTCGCGCGTAGTCTCACGTTCGATGAGGCAATGAGTCTGCTCAGCGGCGTGCGACTGGCGGCGGGTCTGCAACTGGTCCAGGGACTCAGTGTATACACGCTCAACAAGCTCCTGATATTCAGCCAGCCTGCGCACCTTGCCTGGGCGGAAGGACGTGAGCTGACGGACGCCGAAGCGGATATCGCCCGAGCACGATTCGTGCGACAAGCATTGGCCGACGAGGTGGGTCCGGTCCAGTGATCGGAATGCGTTGAGGTATTATGAACGGCTACAATTTTACCGAGCGGGTACGAAAGGTCCTCCAGATGGCGCGGGAAGAGGCCCAGCGGCTCCACCACGAATACGTGGGCACGGAGCACATCCTGCTTGGTCTCATTCGCGAGGGTGAAGGCGTCGCTGCAGCCGTGCTGCAGAACCTGAACGTCGACCTCGACGAAGTGCAGCAGAAGATCGAGGAGACGGTCAAGAAGGGGAAAGCGGTGCAGGCGACCGGTCCCGATCTGCCGTATACATCGCGCGCCAAGAAGGTTCTCGAGCTCGCGATGAGCGAAGCCCGCGAGCTCAATCACAGCTACGTCGGCACCGAGCACCTGCTGCTTGGTCTGCTGCGTGAGGAGAAGGGCATCGCCGCGCAGGTCCTCACCGAAGCCGGTGTGAACCTGGATGCCGCGCGCACCGAGACGCTGCGTCTCCTCGGCACGGAAATGCCCCAGCAGGGCGGAGCCGCTCCCCAGTCGACCAGCCAGTCGGCGCCGGCGGCCGCACCAAAGTCGGACAAGAAATCCAAGACACCGGCGCTGGATCACTTCTGCCGCGACCTCACGCAGCTCGCGGCCGAATCCCAGCTCGATCCCACGATCGGCCGGCAGAAGGAAATAGAGCGCGTCATGGAAATCCTGACGCGGCGCAAGAAGAACAACCCCGTCCTGATTGGCGAGCCGGGCGTCGGCAAGACGGCCATCGTCGAGGGACTGGCGCAACTGATCGCGACCGGCGAATGCCCGGATGCCTTGCGAGACCACCGCGTCCTGTCGCTCGACATGGCGGCGGTCATTGCCGGCACCAAGTATCGCGGCCAGTTCGAGGAACGTCTCAAGGCGGTGATGAACGAGATCGCGCAGAACAAGAACGTGATCCTGTTCATCGACGAGCTGCATACGCTCGTAGGCGCCGGCGCGGCGGAAGGGGCCATCGATGCCAGCAACATGCTCAAGCCGGCCCTGGCACGCGGCGAACTGCAGTGCGTCGGTGCGTCGACGCTCAACGAGTACCGCAAGTACATCGAGAAGGACGGGGCGCTCGAACGCCGCTTTCAGACGGTCATCGTCGATCCACCATCGATCGACGAAACGGTTGCGATATTGCGTGGCCTGAAGAAGAAGTACGAGGATCATCATCGCATCGAGATCCCGGACGACACGCTCGTGGCCGCGGCCAAGCTTTCCGAGCGCTACATCACGGATCGCTTCCTGCCGGACAAGGCGATCGACGTGATCGACGAAGCCGGCGCGCGGGCGCGACTCGCGGCGCAGGCGCCGCCGCCCGAAGTGGCGCAGCTCAAGGAAGAGCTGGAAAAGGTGAATGGCGAGAAGGAAGCGGCCGTTCGCGACCAGAACTTCGAGCGCGCGGCATCGCTGCGTGACAGCGAGCGCGTGCTGCAGGGCGACATCCGGAAAAAGCAGGAAGAGTGGGAGAAACGGCGGCAGTCGCATCGCCCGTCGATCTCCGAGGAGAACGTCGCGTTCATCGTGAGCCGCTGGACGGGCATTCCCGTGACGCGCCTTCGCGAAGCTGAAACCGCGCGCCTCCTCCGGATGGAAGAAGAGCTCCACCAGAACGTGGTCGCGCAGGAAGAAGCCATTCGGTCCATTGCCCGTTCGATCCGACGCAGCCGCGCCGGGCTCAAGGACCCGAAACGTCCGATCGGCTCGTTCATCTTCTCCGGCCCAACGGGCGTCGGAAAGACCGAGCTGGCCCGCGCACTGGCCAAATTCCTCTTCGCCGACACGAGCGCGCTCATTCGCGTCGACATGAGCGAATACATGGAGAAGTTCTCGGTATCGCGCCTCATCGGCGCGCCGCCGGGCTACGTCGGATACGAAGACTCGGGTACGCTGACGAAGGCGGTTCGCCGCAAGCCGTACAGCGTCGTGCTCCTCGACGAAATCGAGAAGGCCCACCCCGACGTCTTCAATATCCTGCTCCAGGTGCTCGACGAAGGCCACCTGACCGACAATTACGGCCGCGTGATCGACTTCAAGAACACGGTCGTGATCATGACGTCGAACGTTGGCGCCAAGGACATCTCGAGGAACAAGTCACTCGGCTTCACCGCGCCGGACTTCAAGGCGAGCTTCGAGCGAATGGCCGAAAAGGTGAAGGAAGAGCTGCAGCACGTGTTCAATCCGGAGTTCCTGAACCGTGTGGATGACATCATCGTCTTCCATCCGCTGCAGCGCGACCACATCCGGCAGATCGTGTCGATCCTCCTGCAGGAAACGCGCAAGCGCCTGTCTGAAGAGGAGCTGTCGGTTCGGCTGAGCGAGGCCGCGACGGACTTCCTGGTCACGCACGGATTCGATGAACAGTACGGGGCGCGTCCGCTGAAGCGAGCGATCCAGCGCTACATCGAGGACCCGCTCAGCGAGAAGATCCTGGTGGCGGAGTTCTCGAAAGGCGACGAAATCGAGATCGACGTGGCGCCTGACGGGACAAAGCTGGAGTTCCGGGTCCTGTCGCCCCAGCCCAACGCGTAAGCGTTCGAGGCGTTCCATGTGTCGAACAATCCGGCCGGGCTGAACCCGGCCGGACTTGTTTGTGTATATTAGCCCCCATGCTTCGCAAAGCCTTCTCGCTCTTGCTGTTCGCCGTTGTGCCGGGCGTCCTTTCGGCCCAGGACGTCACGAGCGGACGGTGCGCCAGTCCAGACTCGATCGCCGTTCGTGGGAACCGGCGTGTGGATTACGGATCCGTCATCGCGACGACGGCGCTCGTACCAGGCACGCAGCTCAATTACCGCATCCTCCAGCGGTCGCTTCGCGACCTGTACGAGACGGGCAATTTCGAGAACGTGACCCTGACGTGTGAGTCCGTTCCGAACCGGGCCATCCTCACGTTCAACGTGGTTGAGCGACCGGTTCTCGAATCGGTGCAGGTGCGGGGCGTGAACCGCCTCAGTGAGCGGCAGATCCGCGACCTGGCCGAGCTGCCCGCCGCGCGACCCGTCGACGCATCCGCCGTTGCCCGCGCGGTCTTCAAGATCGACTCCACCTACGAGAAGGCCGGCTACTACCTGGCGCGTGTGCGCGCGGAGTCGACGGTTGTTTCGGAGGGCAACATCGGCATCACCTTCACCGTCGAGGAAGGGAGGCGTCTCGCCCTGTCGGGCCTGAGGGTCATCGGCAACGACCACGTGTCAGCAGACGACATCGCCGGCGCGATGAAGACGAGACCTGAAGGGTTCTGGTTCTTCCGGTCCGGCGAGATCAACGATGACGAGTACGCGGCTGACCTGTCGGAGCGCATTCCGGCCTTGTATGCGAGCCGGGGGTTCATCGATTTCCGCGTCGCGAAAGACACGTTGTACGTCGATCGTGAACACGGTAAGGCACTGCTCGAGCTCACGGTGGTCGAAGGACCCCAGTACCGCGTTGGCGATTTCGACGTGGTGGGCGGCCGCCATTTCTCGGACGAGGAAATCAACAACTACTTCCCGTTCACGGACACGAGCCGCCCGCTCGCGTCCCGGGTGACAGATTTTCTGCGGCGTCGGACCCCGGTGGCGCAGGACGTCTTCAACCAGGCGAACTGGGAAAACGCGACCAACCTGGTTCGTCAGGCGTACGCCAACGACGGCTACATCTATTCGCAGGTCGAGTCCATTGTCGAGCGGCGGGTGGCGCCGGACAGCACCCATTACGTGGACCTGCGCTGGGAAGTGCAGGAAGGGTCTCCGGCGATCATCAATCGCATCGAGATCGTGGGCAATGACTTCACGACCGAGATGTGCATCCGCGACCAGCTGGTGATCCTGCCGGGCGACGTTTACAACCACCAGCGCCTGATCCAGAGCTGGCAGGGCATCGGCAACCTCGGTTTCTTCGAGACACCGCTGCCCCCGCCTGACCAGAGAAGGGTCAACGAGCAGGGCGACATCGACCTGATTTTCCGCGTGAAGGAGAAGCGGACGGGCAACGTGAATTTCGGCGCGTCGATGGGTCAGGGCACCGGTTTCGGTGGATTCATCGGGCTCGACCAGCCGAACCTCTTTGGACTCTGCAAGCGCGGTGCGCTGCAATGGCAGTTCGGGCGGTACTTCAACGACTTCAACCTGTCGTACACCGATCCGCGCATCCGCCAATCGATGGTATCCGGGTCGGTCATGTTGTATCGCACCATGGCCCGTTACTACATCGCGGACCTTGGCCGCAGCCTTCGCACCGGCGGACAGGTGCAGGCCGGGTTCCCGGTCCCGTTCGATTTCTGGACGCGCGTGTTCCTCTCGTATTCCGGTGAAGGAGTACGGTTCGGTGAATCCGGCCTGCTTGGCGAGACCGGTGACCTCTACGGCAACAGCTCCTTCCGGTCGTCGTTAGGCCTCACCATCACCCGCGACACCCGGAACGGCACTCCGTTCCCGACGTCCGGTGCCAGCCAATCCCTGAGCGCGTCATTCACGGGTGGACCGTTCGGTGGAACGTCGTCCTTCCAGCGGTACACGACGGAGACGAGCGCGTGGGTGCCGATTGGCCAGGTCGGTGGCACCAAGCCGGGACAGCAGCCCATGCTCTTCACGGCGGGCCTGTCCACCCGCGCCGGCGCCGTGTTCGGAAGCACCGGGCCGTTCTTCTTCAGCCAGGAATTCGCCCTTGGCGGCGTGCAGTATGGCGAGCGCCTGCGCGGCTACGAGGAGTTCTCGATCACGCCTGACGGGTACCTCATCGGCACCAGCACCTACAACGCCCAGCGGTCCTCGTTCGGCAAGGCGTTTTTCTCCACGACGGCCGAAGTCGGCCTGCGGATGAACCAGAGCCTGTACGTGAATACGTTTTTCGAGGCTGGTAACGTCTGGCGACGGGCTCGGGAAATCGATCCCACAAGGCTTTTCCGGAGCCTCGGCCTGGGGGCCTCCGTCATTACGCCGTTCGGCCCTCTGGGCCTGGACTACGCCTACGGGGTTGACCGACTCGACCTCAATGGCAGACGGGACCCGAAGTGGCAATTACATTTCAGGTTTGGTCAAATCTTCTAGATTCGATCCTCCGGGTCTTCCGGGGTGTTTAAAGGGGGGCGGGCGCAGGGGATCGCTGCTCGTCATCCAACAAGGAG
>CBIHMX010000182.1:0-5803 GCA_966211115.1 uncultured Gemmatimonadaceae bacterium
GCATTCACAGCCGATAATGGCGCTACGATCATTTGGCCGAACAGCCACGGCGTCAACGCATCGGCGGTCACGCGACCAGCACCCGGCCGCATCGGGCCGAACGCGCCCTCCGCGATCGGCGCCGGATTGGTGAAGTGCCAGTCTTCGTTCCGCATCGTCGGGATGCCTGACGACTGGAAACTCGCCATCGCGTGCTCGCGGGCCGCCGTCAGCCACGACGGACCTTCCACCGGGGCGGTCGTGAATTGTTCGAGAAAGGCAGTGCTCACGTCAGGCTCCCGCACCCTGCTCGGCCGTAACCCAGTCGTAGCCGCGCTCCTCGAGCTCGAGCGCCAGCTCCTTGCCGCCCGAGCGCGCGATGCGCCCGTCGACCAGCACGTGCACCTTGTCCGGCACGATGTAGTTGAGGAGGCGCTGGTAGTGCGTGACGACCAGGAACGCGTTGTCCTTGTCGCGCAGCTTGTTCACGCCGTCGGCCACGGTGCGCAATGCGTCGATGTCGAGCCCGGAATCGGTCTCGTCCAGGATGGACAGCACCGGGTCGAGCACCGCGAGCTGGAGGATCTCGTTGCGCTTCTTCTCGCCGCCGGAGAACCCGGCGTTGACCGACCGGTTCAGCATCGATTCGTCGAGGTCGACGTACTTGAGCCGCTCGGCGACGATGTCGAGGAACTCGATGGGATCCGCCTCGGCTTCACCCCGTGCCTTGCGCACTTCGTTGTACGCCGAGCGCAGGAAGTAGGCGTTGGAGACGCCTGGGATTTCGACCGGATACTGGAATGCGAGGAACACACCCGCCTGCGCGCGTTCCTCGGGTTCCATGTCGAGCAGGTCGGTGCCCTTGAAGGTCACGGAACCCCCGGTGACCTCGTATCCCGGGTGCCCCGCCAGCACCTGCGCCAGCGTGCTCTTCCCGGACCCGTTAGGCCCCATGATGGCATGCACCTCGCCGGCATCGATGTCGAGCGTGATGCCGCGAAGAATCTCCTTGCCGGAGACTGACGCGTGAAGATCGTGTATTCGGATCATAGTGAAGTCGTGAAGTCGTGAAGTCGTGAAGTCGTGAAGTCGTGCCCCATGCCCCAAGCCCTATCCCACCGAACCCTCGAGACTAATTCCAAGCAACTGCTGCGCTTCGAGCGCGAATTCCATCGGAAGCTCCTTGAACACTTCGCGGCAGAACCCGCTGACGATCATCGACACCGCTTGCTCGCCGCTCAGTCCCCGCTGCTTGCAGTAGAAGATCTGGTCCTCCCCGATCTTCGACGTGCTGGCCTCGTGTTCCACGATCGCCGTGTTGTTGCCCACTTCGACGTACGGGAACGTGTGCGCGCCGCAGCGGTTCCCGATCAGCATCGAGTCGCACTGCGTATAGTTCCGCGCGCCCTCGGCTTTCGGCATGATCTTCACCCGGCCGCGGTAGCTGTTGTTGCCCTGGCCCGCCGAAATGCCCTTCGAGACGATGTTCGACTTCGTGTTGCGGCCGATGTGGATCATCTTCGTGCCGGTGTCGGCCTGCTGGTGATTGTTCACCACCGCCACCGAATAGAACTCGCCGGTCGAGTTGTCGCCCTGGAGGATCACGCTGGGGTATTTCCAGGTGATCGCCGATCCCGTTTCGACCTGCGTCCACGAGATCTTCGCGCTTTCGAACGCCTTGCCGCGCTTGGTGACGAAGTTGTAGATGCCGCCGACGCCGTTTTCGTCGCCGGCGTACCAGTTCTGCACTGTCGAGTACTTCACCGTCGCCCGGTCGAGCGCGACCAGCTCGACGACCGCCGCATGCAGCTGGTTCGTCGACCGCTTGGGCGCCGTGCAGCCCTCGAGGTAGCTGACGTACGCGCCTTCGTCGGCGACGATCAGCGTGCGCTCGAACTGTCCCGTGTCGGCCGCGTTGATGCGGAAGTACGTCGACAATTCCATCGGGCAGCGCACGCCGCGCGGCACGTAGACGAACGAGCCGTCGGAGAACACCGCCGAGTTGAGCGCGGCGAAGAAGTTGTCGCTGTATGGCACGACCGAGCCCAAGTAACGCTTCACGAGCTCCGGATGCTCCTGCACTGCCTCGGCGAACGAGCAGAAGATGATGCCGTGCTTCATCAGCTCCGCCTTGTACGTCGTGCCGACGGACACCGAGTCGAAGACCGCGTCGACGGCCACGCCGGCGAGCATCTTCTGCTCGTACAGGGGGATGCCGAGCTTGTCATAGGTCTCGCGAATCTTGGGATCGAGCTCGTCCAGGCTGCCTAACGGCTTGGCCGTCTTGGGCGCCGAGTAGTACGAGATCCCCTGGTAGTCGATCGCCGGGTACTTGACGTTGGACCAGTGCGGCTCGACCATCTGTTGCCAGCGGCGGAACGCTTTCAGGCGCCAGTCGAGCAGCCACTCCGGCTCATTCTTGCGAGCGGAGATCGCGCGCACCACGTCCTCGTTGAGCCCAGGCGGCAGCGCATCGGCCTCGATGTCGGTCGAGAAGCCGTACTGGTAATCCTTGTTGACGAGAAGTTCAATTTCGGAAGACATATGTCGAATACCGATTGCAGAATGACTAACGCACCCCTAACGCAGTTTCACGACTCAATTCACGAAGTACTTCACGCCTCAATTCACGACTCAATTCACGACTCAATTCACGAACTAACTCACGATTCAATTTCAAGGAATTGAATTCACGATTCCCCATTCCCAATCGTCGCCGATCCCACACAATACTCACAACAATTCGCTCCCTTCGCGATATGCGCCTGACGAGTGACCGGCGCGCCGAGCAGGTCGGCGATAAACCGTTCCTCGGCGGCGCACACTTCGGGGAACCGCTCCGCGATCAGCCGGATCGCGCAGTTGTGTTCCGTCAGCACCGGCAGCGCCCCGTCGATGTGCGCCTCGGCCATGTAGCCTAACGATGTCAACAGCTCCGCCAGCCGGGTCGCCCGCTGTTCGACCGGCAGGCGTTCCAGCTCCGGCCGGGCGACGCGGGCGATGTCGTCCCAGCGCCGCTGGAAGAGCTGCACCAGTCCTTCTTCGCCCTGCTGCTCGCGCACCAGGTCCAGCACCTCGGCCAGCGCCTTTTCGTACGCGCGGGGAAAGAGAGCTTCACCGGCGTCGGTGAGCGAGAAGGCGAAGACGGGTCCGCCGACTCCGTGGATCTCGCGCTGGTAGCGGACGACCCCCTCGCTCTCCAGCTCTTTCAGATGCCGGCGGAGTGCATTCGGGGTCACCCCGAACTTCTCGCCAAGTTCTTTCGCTGTAAGCGGTTGCGCCTTCTTGAGCGCGATCAGGATCTCACCGCGCATCCCGCGATACCCGGCGGGTGCGCTTCCTACGGTTGCCATGGATGGAGACTAGCCCAATCCACCCAATAGTTCAACAGAAATGTGTAAGAATCAGGCTGTAACCGCGATCAGGGGCCGGGGACGATGACCGCCTTGGTGACCTCGCGATTCTCGACCACCTGCAGCGCTTCGTTCGCCTGCCCGAGCCCGAAGCGTGCGCCGATCATTTCGCGCCAGGGAACACGCTGCGCATGCTTTGCCGCCACGTTTACCGCGCGATACAGGTGCGAGAAGTCAGAGCCCCAGCAGCCGTGCACCTCGATGTGCTTTCTATTGAGTTGGGCGTGTGGGTGGATGCTCGTCGAGCCAAGGTCAGTGTATTGCCCGCAGACGACCACCCGTCCACCGTCGCGGACCAGGTCCATGCCCTGAGGGACCGCTTCGGGCTGTCCCGCCGCCTCGATCACGACGTCGGCGCCCCGGCCGCCGGTGAGGCGGCGAACCTCGGCCACGCGGTCCTCGTGAGGCATGTCGAGGTCGATTATGTGAGTCGCGCCCATTCGACGGGCAAAATCGAGCCGGGACAATGGTGCTCCGACCGCAATTACGGGGTCGGCACCGCCGATCGCAGCCAGCGCGATCGCCGACTGGCCGACCGGACCGGCCCCCAACACCACCACCGAGTGCCCGATGCGAAGACCGGCCCGCTCGACGGCGTGCATGGCCGTCACGAGCCCGCAGCCTCCGCCAATGAACGTTTCCGCGTCGAGGCCCGCCGGCAGCCGGAGCATGTGGACGCCCGGTCGCATCCAGAGTTGTTCCGCCCAGCCGCCGAGCAGGCCATCACGCGAGCTGTAGGTGATGCCGTAGACCCGGCGATGCGGGCAGCGCGTGGTCTGTTTCGTCACCAGGCATTCGTAGCACCGGTGACAGGTACCGTGGACGTCGAGGAACGTGACGACATCGCCGACGGCAAACGGATTTCCGTTCACATCGTCGATTGGGTACGGCAGCTCGCTGATACGGCCGACCGAGACATGGCCCGGGATGATGGGGAAGGGAACGCCGGCAAGTCGGCCGTGGTGGATATGGACGTCGGTGCCGCACACTTCCGAGTACAGGACATCCAGCATGGCTGATCCCGGCTCGAGCGGAGCGCGCTGGATCTGCTCCAGGCGAACGGCTTCGCCAGGGCCCGGCATGACGGCCGCGGTGACGGCAACGCTCATGAGGGGCGGCTCCGCTGCTGCCAGAGCAGGATGCCTAACGCTGGAAGAAAGAGGAATGGCACCACGAACGGATAGGCGGAAAGGATCACGTTGTCGTTGCTATCGAGGGACAGGTACCACAGCAGCATGCCGGCCTGGCTGGCGGCCGTCAGGAAGATGGACTCTCCGCGCGTACGCGGGATCAACCACAAAGGAAGCTGGTCATAGAACAGCAGGGCCTGGGGGACGAGGCTCATGACCAGGAGAAGACGTCCTGCCGCGCGCCGCCACGCAACTATAGCAAGGAGCAGCACGAAGCCGCCCATCTGCAGGACCGGAGCACGGTGGGTCGCATCATTGACACTGCGCCGGAGTGATTCGAGCCAGTCCGCGGGCCACCCGGGAAACACGGCCAGGCTGACGGCAAGGAAAAGGAGCGAGCCGACGAGCGCATGAAGCGTCGGCCGGCGTACGAACAGGGCGAGCCCCAGGTTGGGCTTGATGGCAGCAAGGAATCCCGCCCATGGCGTAAACGCCATGAGCATGAGCAGGGGAGAAAACTGCCCAAGCGTTGCAGCGTAAACGAATGGTGCCGAAGCGAAAACATGGATCCGCCAGATTCCATCCTTCGTTATGCACCAGGCGAGTAGAGCGGATGAAAGGCCGAAAAAGATTCCCGTTGCCATGGCGGTCTTGAGCCAGACCAATGGGAGTAGGAGCAGAATCGTGGTAAAGGGATAAAAGAGCGGCTGGTCATAAGGGCCGGCCGACCCTGGCGGACCTTCCATAACAGCATAAGGGTTCTGACCGTTCATGAAATGAACGGCTGCTGTATGGGGGTACGCGAAATCCGGGACCGCACCGACGCGGCTCGCCATGAGGAAGCTGAAGAGACCCGCCACCAAGCCGATCGTTGAAGCTGTCGCGAATCGGACCTTGCTTGACGGTGGACGAGCAAGTGGGTCCGCTTGGTCAGGATCGGGAATCGATCGCCACAGGCCCTTCAGGGCCTCCGCGATCCCGCTATGTCCTTGCACGAGTTAAGGTTGGCCCCCTGACAAGCACTCGAGGCGGCGTGGGATCTGCACGTGGCAAACAATTCGGCCTGATCCCGAAATGCCGCTCGCAGCCTCGGGTACGTTGATCCCCCGGCGGCCGAAATGCGGCACGACGAGAACACCTAACGTCGGACAAGGATTAAGCGCAAGCGCGAACGAGTTGGCAGGCATGTTAAAGTGAGCGGCTGGGACGAGGGAGATATACCACAGCAGCCAGGAAGCCTGGCCCGCTCAGGTGAGGAAATCGACCCGCACCGTTCGCGGG
>CBIHMX010000183.1:0-5799 GCA_966211115.1 uncultured Gemmatimonadaceae bacterium
GTCCTGGATGTCACGCGTGTCGTGAACATCGAAGAGGAAATCGAGATCCGGCAGTGGACCGTGGAGACGAAGCAGGGGAACCGATCATTCCAGACGCACCTGGATGACTGGCCGCGCGTATTGCCGTCAGGCGGCCTGTTGATCAGGGACGTCGCCGGTGATCTGTACCGACTCGCAGAGCCGGCGACGCTCGACAAGAAAAGTCGTGCGCTTCTGTGGGCCTTTGTCGACTAGCAGCCTGACCCGAGACGGCCCTCGGACGGCCCCGGGACGGAGGGGCCGTCATGCGGGTGGAATTTGCACCGCGCCCGGCGGGAAGGACATAATGAAGGCGTCCGAGGTGCTGGCGAGGTGGTTTGCCGACAATCGTTAATCGGCGCCCACGCGACCCGAACACGGAGACCAAAATGCATGATTTGGCTTCGAGGCTTGCACAGTACGGCGCGGTAACCCTCCTGTTGTACCCAACGACAGGGAGCGCGTCAACGCAGATCACGCGTCAAGTAGCTGACCAGCCATGCGCGTCCTGCTCCCTTACGATAGGGGAGAAATTGAGACTCGGTGACTCCGACGGCCCAGGAGTTCTCGGCCGACTCGTCACAGGCGCAAAGTTGCCTGGCGGCAGATATGTACTCAGCTACGATGCGAATGATGCGGAAATGATCCTGTTCGATTCTTCAGGACGATTTCTTGGGGTCGCAGGGCGTCGCGGACAAGGACCCGGAGAGTATCAGTTCATTCGTTGGTTGCGTTCTGATTCATCGCGCCTGTACGTGTTCGATGGTCGCCTCCGGCGAGTGACGGTCTTGTCGTCTGACATGCACTTCGTCCGAACCGCGCCCCTTCCCGGTCACCTTCTCGGAGATGCCGAACCGTTAGGCGGTGGCCTCGTTGCCGTGAACTCAAACATCGGAAGTCGTCAGGCAGCCGGTTTGCTCCACCTCGTGGATGACAGCGGTTCTATCGTGCGTTCGATGGCTGGAGACAGTGCAGGACTTCGTTCCGACCAATCCTCGAATGCCTGGCGGCCGCTCGCTCGAGGACGATCAGGCAGTGTCTGGTTGGCGCGCCGATCGTGGTACCGCATTGAGCGCTGGGCGAGAACGGGCCTGAACGAACTGACGATTACTCGTAATGCGGCATGGTTCCGGCCGCACGTTATGCCCCGCATACAGGACGCGAAATCAGAGCCTGAACCATTTATCGAGGATCTTTGGGAAGACTCATCGGGTCGGCTGTGGGTGCTCGTGACGAGGTCGGATGGTCAATGGTCGCGCGCCGCTGGTCCGAGGATCGAGGGAGTTGTCACGGCGCCGGACAGGAATCTGTTCTATGACACAGTTGTCGAGGTTATCGACCCCAACACAGGGGCGCTGCTGGCGTCCAGGCGGGTCGACGCACACTTGACACAGTTTCTGGGAGACGGTGAAGCGATGTCGTTCACCGAGGACAAAGATGGAATTGGTAGAGTAATCGTTTGGCGGTTGCAGCTCGACGTGCCTCGATTCCGGCGGTGACCAAAGACTCTTGAGACTCTGACCCACGACCCCGATCCCCTGTGTGGTGGTTCCATCGAGCATGAGATCCGCGTCGATTCGCGTAATCGGCGGAAACTCGGTTCTCCAGCAGTTGACCTGCCGCGTCAATCCGCTCGCAGCCACAAAGACCCAATCTCTCAACCGCCCTGAACCCGGAAGATCCGTGAAAAGAATCTCGACAGGATCAACAGGTATGCCGGCGTTATGCGCCGGCATACCTGTTTGAGGAGGGCCGGAGCGAGCTATTGCATCGCACTGCCGGTTTCGAGCACCGACTTGATGTCGCTGAGGATCCAGGCCCAGCCACCGGCGCCCATTTCCGAGAACTTGCTCGACACCATGCTCGCCATGATCGGCGCGCCCTCGAGTTCGTGAACGACGCTGAGTCGGCAGAAGCCTGACGCGACCTTCTCGATCTCCCACGTCACCCGCGTGAAGCCTTCGGCTTTCATCGCGTCGCTGAACAGGAACCGGTACGTGTGAACGAGCTTCTTTGGCCGATCGGCGAGTTCCACCGTGCCGTCGATCACGACGTCCGGCATACCCATCGCCTTCATCGGCGCCGTTGAGAATGCGCGGTACGTGCCGCCCGGACGCAGTTCGTATTCCACCGCGCCCTGATAGGCGTATTTGACCGACCACTCGGGAGACGTGATGGCCTCCCAGATCGCCTCCGCTGACGCCTTGATGTACACCTCATACACCTGCGTCGTCGCTACGCGAGCTTCTTGCTCTGCCGCCATGCCTTGGCCTCCAGTTCGTCCTTGAGTTCGAGCAGCGCCGAGACGCGACGCTCGGTGTACTTGTCGATCCAGCGGTTGTGAATCATCCGGATGGGTACCGGATTCAGGAAATGCAGCTTCTCACGGCCCGCCTTCCGAGTGACGACGATGCCGGCCTGCTCCAGCACGCGCAGGTGCTTCATGACCCCGAACCTGGTCATCTCGAGCTCCGACTCGAGCTCGGTCAGCGTCCGCCCTTCTCGCTTGAAGAGAAGATCGAGCAGGTACCGGCGCGTCGGATCCGCGAGTGCCTTGAAGACCGCATCGTCATCGAACACGCCCCAACAATACGTGACCAAAAGGTCACATGTCAAGCGCACACAGACCTCGCTGTAATTCCCGGTGCTTTTTAGTGCTCGTAGCGCAGCGCTTCGACGGCGTCGAGGCGCGCGGCGCGATGGGCCGGCCAGACCCCGAACAGGATGCCAAGTCCACCGGCGTATGCGACCGCCAGCGCGATGGTCGGCGCGCTGACGGCGACGGTCCAGGCAAAGGCGTTGCTGAGCATCCACGCGCTGCCCACACCGGCGGCAACGCCAATCGCGCCGCCAACGACGCAGATCACCACCGCTTCGGTGAGGAACTGCAGCAGGATGTTGATGCGCGTCGCGCCGACCGCCTTCCGAACCCCGATCTCGTGCGTTCGCTCGGTCACCGACACCAGCATGATGTTCATGATGCCGATGCCGCCAACCACCAGGCTCACTCCGGCGATTCCAGCGAGGAGCAGCGTGAACGTGGCGGCCGACTGGTTCAACGTCTCCAGGAAATCCACCTGCGAGCGAATCGTGAAATCATTTTCCTCGCCAGGCATGATGCGATGGGACCTGCGAATCACCTTTTGCAGTTCAGCCATCGCCATCGGGATGGACTCTTCGTTTCGCGCCAGCACGAAGATGTCGTTGAGCCGCTCACGACCGAAGAGACGGTACCGTGCTGTTCGTATCGGAATCAGGATCTGTTCGTTGGCCTGGCGTCCTCCGGCCATGCCCTTGAAGTCCAGCACGCCGATCACGTCGAACTGCATCCCCTGGAGCCGGATCGGCTGCCCAACGATCGCCCATGGGTTATCGAGCCCGAGTTCCTCCAGCACGTCCCACCCAACCACCGCCACTCGTTCGAGACCGCGATTTTCGGCGTCGGTGAACATGCGTCCCGCTGCCATGCGGTAGTTCCGCACCGTGAGGTAGTTAGGCGAGGTGCCGGTCACCTGGATGCGGGCATTCGCGCGCGTGAACTGGACGTTCATGTCGCGATCCTGCTGCGGCTGCACCGCGACGACATGCTTCGAGCGTTCGCGGATCGCCGCCACGTCGTCGAGGTTGAGCGGGGCGATGTCCGCCGAACCCACGCCTCCCCAGCGGACGCGGCTGGCGCCAACCCGAAGGAGCGTGGTGCCCATGGCCTCGATCCGGTCGGTGACCTGCTGTTGGGCGCCGCGACCGAGGGCCATCATGGCGATGACCGATCCGATCCCGATGATGATTCCCAGCATGGTGAGCAGGGAACGCATCTTGTTTGCGGTAAGCGCGCCGACGGCGACGCTCAGGGTCTCACGGACGAGCATGGCGATATGGCTCCGCGCCGGGTCTATCAGAATGCCGAGACCGCTCGTTAGGTCACGGCGTGAGCAAGGCCTGCCCCTGAAATACGCGCCATGCAGGCTCTACGTTGAGTTCACCGGACCAGCGGGATCAACCAGCTGGAGAAATGCGTCCACCGCCGGCGGGCCCGACCCCACGCCCTCGTCGTGCTTGAAGTAGACATACACATCAGACCATCCATGGTCCTTCACCCGCTGTGCCCACTGCGCCAGGGATTGCGCGTCGTAATCGAATCGATGCAGGCGCACGTACCCCCAGGAGGCGCTGGCGATCGGCGGCGTGGCAAAATCATCCTGGTCGATGATCGTCATCGCGACGTCCTTCGCGCGCAGGGCCTCGACGACGTCCTCGTCGAACCAGCTCGAATGGCGAAACTCGAACGTGAACCGGCGCCCGCCGGGCAGGAAGTCGAGGAACGTCCGGAGCCGGCCGAGGTCCTTCTGCATGTTGGGCGGCAACTGGAACAGCACCGGCCCGAGCTTGTCGCCTAACAATTCGGTGCTCTGCATCAGGTAGGACAGCAGTTCCTTCGACTCCGGCTTGAGCCGGGCGAAGTGCGTGATGCGCTGGCTCGCCTTGATCGCGAACGTGAAGCCGTCCGGTACCTGCGACGCCCAGTCCTGGATCACGTTCTCCCGCGGCAGGCGGTAGAACGTGTTGTTGATCTCGACCGTCGGGAATCGCGTGGCGTAATGGCCCAGCATCCCATCCGGCTTGATGTCCTCCGGATAGAACGAGCCCTTCCACTCCTTGAACGCGTAGCCGCTGGTGCCGGCCAGGAGTCGCACGAAGCGGCCTTACGATGCTTTCTTCTTCGCCTTCTTCTTCGGCGCTTCTTCTTCCTCTTCCTCGCTGCCGCCGGCCAGGCTGGCCTTCAGTGCTTCCATGAGGTCGATGATCTTGCCGCCGCCATCCTGCGCCGGTTCGGCCGTGATCTCGTGGCCTTCGACCTTTCCCTGGATGGCTTCGAGCACGCGCTCGCGCACGGTGTCCTTGTACTTCGCCGGCTCGAAGGTGTCGTTCGTGCCCTGGTCGATGAGCTGCTTGGCGAGCTTCAACTCGCTGTCCTTCACGTCGCCTTCCGGGACCGGCACCTCGGTCGACGATTTCATCTCGTCGGCGTAGTGCAACTGCTCCATGACGATGACGTCGCCCTTTGGCCGCAGCAGCACCAGGTACTGCTGCCCGCGCGACGCATACTGGCCTAACGCGGCCCGCCCGGTCTCGTTCAGGGCCTTGGCCAGCAATCGATAGGCGCGATCGCCGCCCTTGTCCGGGCCCAGGTAGTAGATCTTCTCCAGGTACTCCCGGTCGACCTCGGCCAGCGGCACGAATTCATTGATGTCGATGGTGCCAGTCGCCTTTTCGTCGAGCGCCTTCAGTTCTTCGGGCGTGAACGTGACGTACTGGTCCTTGGCGAACTCGTAGCCCTTGATCATCTCGTCGCGCGGGACGACCTCGTTGTTGTCCTTGGGGCAGACGTACTGCTGCTTCACGCGCGTGCCGCACTTCTTGTGCAGCATGTTGAAGGACACGTTGGATCGTGATTCGGCGGACGAATAGATGTGCACGGGGACGGAGACGAGTCCGAAGGAAATCGTGGCCGTGCCGGTAGACTTGACTGGCATTGGTGCGAGATCGAAGGGGTGGCTGCGTCAGGACTGGTGCCCAACCTGCTGTCTTGTGAGGCTGATGCGGTTGCGGTTCCGGCGCAAGGGCCGGGTCGACGTCAAGTCGATCTCAGCAACGAGCTTAGCGGCCGGCTCGGCCGTCAGGACGTGGGCTGCCGCTTGACCAGACTTCGCGCACCAGGGCCTTCAGATTGCAGACAATCGTCAATCGTCAATCGTCAATCGTCAATCGTCAATCCTACAG
>CBIHMX010000184.1:0-5726 GCA_966211115.1 uncultured Gemmatimonadaceae bacterium
GTTGTCGACAGGCGCAGGACTATGTCACCTCTGGCCTGGTTCGGGATGCGCAGGGCCTGCGACGACGGCTCGAGGACAGAACACTCATTGCTCGACCCGTCCACCGGCACGAGGTCGCGGCCGTGGACCGCTGCGACCTGGTGATCACGCACTCCCAGCTCACCTTCGACATGATGTCGGCGTTTTTTCCCGGAGCTTCGGGAAAGATCTGGCCCGGGATTGTGCCGTTCGAAGACTGGATCGTCGAACGCGCGCGCGCCGAGCGGTCTCTGGCGCAACCATTCGACCAGCGAGACATCGACCTCCTGTTCGTGGCCAGCAACTGGCGTCGGCCGGAGAAGAACTACGCACTCGTCGCTGATCTCGCGTCGCGCATGCAGGGGGCGAGCGTTCACGTCGTCGGCGACGTCCCGCACCCCATACCTGGCGTCGTTCACCACGGATTCATCGGCCGGCGCGACGAGGTCTTCGCGCTCATCGGCCGGAGCCGCTGTGTCGCATGCCCGTCGCTGATCGATGCCGCACCGGGAATCCTGTATGAAGCCACGGTGCTCGGGGCCAACGTCGTTGCTTCATTGAATTGCGGCAACGCGCATCTCTGCCCGCCCGGACTGGTGGCGGAAACACTCGATGCCGATGTGTTCATCCAATGCGTGAGACGAGGGCTTGAACGACCGTACCCCACGTCGCTGGCAGCACCGTCGTGGCGCGCCTTCGAGCACCTCATGAAAGTGCTGGCAGCACTGGCGCGACCGATCGGGGGACCACGGGTGGCCGCATGAGCAGCTCGATCGGGGATCTGCCCCTGCGCATTCGTCGGCGCCTGCGCCGGCTCGTGAACTCCGCGGCGAAGGCGGTCGTCAGTGAGGACAAGCGGATCAACGCGACGACATGGGACCTCTTCGGGACATACCTCCGGAGCCGGTCATTCGCCGCCCTGGCGAAAGCCGTACGCGGGTGGCCTCGGCTGGATCCGCTCGTTGCCTACTACCAACCGAAGTATCCCGCGCTGAGTGAAACCTTCATTCGGCGGGAGATCAGTGCCCTGCGCGCTGCCGGTGTTCAGGTTCATGTCTTTACGCTCGAACTCGGAGACCAGTCGTTGCTCGATCCGGCGGAACTCGCCGGTGTTACGCAGTTCGGACCGGAGGATCCGGCGGCAGGCCGCGCCTGGGTCGGTCACGTCTTTCGACGTGACCCGTCGCTCGTCATCGCCCTCGCCTTGTGGATTGTCAGGTGCGGTCACGAGAGCTGGTGGCGGCGGGACTTTCACCTGATGCTGCAAGCTGGCCAACTGGCGTTCGCCCTGCATCGCGCGAAAGTCACGCATGTGCATGCGCCCTGGGCGAACCGCGATTCCATCGTGGCGTTCGTTGCCTCCCGGTTGATCGGGGCGACGTTCACGGTGCAGGCACGTGCATCTGAAATTCATCGCACGATCAGTGGCCGAGGCATTGCCGACCGGGTCCGGTTCGCCGAGTTCATCATCACGAACTCCGAGTACAACCAGCGTTACCTGAAATCGATACTCGATCGCGATGCGCCGCCCGTACACGTGGTCCGGAATGGCCTGGACTGCACCCGGTTTCTCGCTCCGGACAGGGGCGAAAAAGCCGGCGAATCGTTCCGACTCCTCGCTGTTGGGCGGTTGGTGGAACCGAAGGGATTCACGTACCTGCTCGAGGCCTGCCGGATGCTGCGCGATCGGGGCCATGATGTGGAGTGCGACATCGTCGGCGGACGTGTCGATCCGATGGATACTGTCACGTGGATCGAGCTACAGCTCCTGCACGACTCGTCAGGCCTGGGTGATCACGTCCGGTTCACCGGCCCACAATCGTTCGAGCAGGTCCTGGCGAGGTTGCGGGCAGCGGACGCTTTCGTTCTGCCATGTGTACGTGCGCGCGACGGTTCACATGACATCACGCCGAACAGCCTGATCGAGGCGATGGCAATGCAGCTTCCGGTAATCTCGACGACGAGCGGAGCGATCCCGGAGATCGTCGAACATGAGATCAGTGGCTTGCTCGTGCCACCGGCGGACGCGGAATCACTCGCCGATGCCATCGAGCGGGTGATGCTCGACGCGTCGCTCCGTGTCCGGCTCGGCCGGGCGGCGCGGGCCCGGGTCGAGGAACGGTTCGATGCGCACCGGAACGCGCGCAACCGGATCGCGCTCCTCCAGTCACTGTTGTCGAAGCGCTCCTGACACGCGGGTCGCGAGCCCGCGGAGAGCGGCGGTCGCCCGGCGCAGCAGCGGCTTCTCCGGGGACGGCACGGGAAGGTCGACGCGGTTGAAGACGCCGCCGGCAATGGCGCCCTCGGCCCACTCGCTGTTGAACGCGAACCAGAGGTCGCAGTCCAGTGCGACGTCATGCGGCAGTGAATCCCCGAACGGCGCGGCAAACCAGCGGGCATCGACGCCGAACTCTTGACGCAACCATTCGCGCCCGCGGCTGACTTCGACAGCGCTTTCAGGTGGGGAAAGTGCCGGGTGAAACGCGTGACTCCAACCATGGTTCTGCAGCTCGACGCCCGCGGCCAGAAGGCCGGACAGCGCTTCGCGCGACAGCGTCGCGAACGGCGCGCCGACATCGAGCGGGCCGGCCCGCCAGGATTGGGCGAGCTGCTGCACCAGCTCGCGTCGCGCTTCCTCACTCGTCAGGCTTCGCAGCCGATCCTTGATCACGCGCCGGAGCGCCTGATGTTCGCTCGTCGTTCCGATCGGATAGTTCGTGCGCTCGAATTCGACGGACGCGCCGGTGACCTGGTCGAGGAGCGCGTTGAGCAGCAGGAAATGGTATGGGGCCCCTGACTCGACCTGTCCCGGATTCACGAACAGCGTCACCTCATGGCCCGCGGCCCGTGCCATCAGCGCGGCGTCGGCTCCGGCCCGGGTGGCATCGTCGATCGTGAGCGCGTTACCCCGGCCGGCGAGAGCCTCGGCGATCGTCACAAACGGGGCGGCGCCGGCGAGGTACGCCTCCAATGCGGCTGCCGGCAGGAGGTTACGATGCAGGAAGCGCTCGCGGTCGACCACGGGCGCGATCCCGTGGATGCAGAACACTCGTCCGTTCACGATCCCAAGCTAACCGTCCCGGGACGCCCGGGCACCCACCGGCTACATTGCCGCCGCCAGCAGGCAGCCGGCGGTGATAGCGGCCGCGCCTCACGCGCGGGGCAGCGCCAGGGGTTCCCGCAGCAGCCGCCAACCCAGCATCACGCCGATTGGAATGCTGAGCTGCCGCACGGCCAGCACCTGCGTGGTGATGCCATCGCGCAGGGCGAACAGCACGAGCAGGTAGGAAACGGCGAGGCAAGCGCCGATCCACAGGATGGCGGTGCGGTGGGTGTTCGCCTGGCGTCGGACGTCTGCGCGCGGCGTGCGGGCCAGCACTCCAGCAAACCAGCAGGCGAGCAGGATCGAGTACCCGGCAAAGTAGAGCGTCGTGTCGAATCGCTGGATCGCGTACTTGTCCCAGATCGTGTAGCCCGCGGTCGCCGCGGCCGCGAGCAGCGCAAACACCGTGGCGCCGTCGCGCAGGTGACGGCCGAGGTCCAGGAAGGACTGGCGATCGAGTCTCGGGAGCGGCAGGAGCGCGATGCCGGCCATGATCAGGCCTAACGACAACCACCCCCGGCCATTCAGCCGCTCGCCGAAGACGACCGCTCCCGCCGCCGGCAGGAACAGGAAGACCCCTCCCCTCGCTACCGGATACACCAGCGACATGTCGGCGCGCCGATAGGCGGCCATCAGTGCCGCGTAATTCGCAAGCGCCAGCGCGGCCGCCAGCACCACTGCCGGAATGAACAGAAGCAGGTCGGCGCCGCCGGAGGCGTGCCAGGCAAACGCGGCGACCGGCACCAGCAGGATTCCCTCGAAGGCGATCGCCAGCGCCGCGACGATCGTATCTCCACCGGCACGCCGGAGCAGGTAGTTCCAGACGGCGTGCAGCACCGCCGACAGGAAGACGGCGGTCATCGAGCGCGTTCAGTTCGTCAGGTACGGGGACTCGTCCCGGTATGGCGATTCGTCGTCGCCAGGACCGAACTTTTCGCGCGGCGGTTTCGGGGCTTCCGGCAGCGGCGGCAAGTCACCGACCATGTGGCGGAGGATGTCCTTGATGCCGTCGCTGAGGTGATCGCCGTATCGCAGCAACCGTTCCGCGCGCGACCGTTGCGCGAGCAGGAACACGAGGAAGGGCTTGTCGGCCTTGGCGGTGTTGCAACGCTTGCAGGCAAGGACCAGGTTGTCGCGGCGGTCATACGCCGACTGGCCCTTTCGCGGCGTGACGTGGTCCAGCGTCAGCGATCGGGGTGCGTACTGGACCCCGCAATAGGCGCAGATCGGTCCATGCGTCCGTAGCAACCAATCTCGCGTCTCGCCGTACGCAAGCCGGCTGGTCGGCTGGGAGGAGTGTTGGGGGGCTTGTTTTGCCGGCCGTTTGCGCCGGCCGCCTCTTCTACCTGGTGACATTGCCCTGAAAACTAACGACCAGTTGGCCAGTTGAACCGTTGAGAAGTTGAAGAAGGGAGGGCCGAATTTCGGCCCTCCCCAAGTGTTCAACTCTTCAATCTTTGACTCTTCAACTCCAGCAACGCGTCAACGGTTCACCTGTTCTCCGGTGGCTTCGGCCTCGCCTTGTACTTCTCGTAGAGCTCCGTGTGCCGGTCGTCAAACTTCTGGCGCATGCCTTTCACGAAGATCTCCCGGATGTGCGTGCGGATGTCGATCGGGTCGCCGGTCGTGACGATCACGTTGGCGACCTTGCCCACCTCGATCGAGCCGTACGCGCTATCGACGCCGAACATCTGCGCCGGGTAGATCGTCATCGCCTTGAGCGCCTCTTCGGGATCGAGGCCGTAGGCGGTCGCGAGTCCGACCTCGTAAGGCAGGTCGCGCGCGCTGCTGGCGCCGCCGGTCGCGAACGCGAGCTTGACGCCCGCTTTCTGCATGGCACCGGGGTTGGCGTACACGAGATCGTACGGATCGTCGGAGCCAGGCACGCCGGTCACGCCGTCGACGATGACGGGGATCTGGCGGCGGGCGAGCGTGTCGGCGAACTGCCACCCCTCGCTCGCGCCATGGATGATCACCTTGACCTTGAGGCTGTCCATGAACTTGATGACGTCACGCATCTGGGCGACGGTGTTGGCGTCGACCATGATCGGCATCTGCCCACGGACGGCCGGCACCATTGCTTCGTAGCGGATGTTCCGGTGGAAACTCACCGGCGGCTGCGCGCCGTTGGCGGTCATGCGGTCCCACGTCTCGCCATAGAGCCGAGCCTCGTTGAACCAGCGGTAGATCTGCCGGACGTCGTTCTGGTAGGCGACCTGCGGATCGACGCCGGGAGCGCCGCCGCCACGGCCGCCACGGCCACCTCGCCCTCGCCCACCGCCGCCACCCGCGCTAGGCCAGGAGAGCAGCAGCGCCGCCTTTTCCTTCGCGATCATTTCCTCATTCGTGTAGCCGGCGAGGTTGATCAGGCCGGCGAGTCCCGACAGCGTCGAACCGCCGCCGACGGTGATGACCGACGTGATCCCATTGGCGCGCGTGACACCGATGTGCTCGGACCCGACGTTGACCGCCGTCGTGTGAATGTTCTGCGGGTTGAAGTCGCCGATTTCGCGGGTGTCCACCGGCCCGGGTACACCGCCCATTTCGACGAGGCCCATGTTGGTGCCGGCGTTGATCAGGCCCGGGTAGACGAACATGCCCGTAG
>CBIHMX010000185.1:0-5684 GCA_966211115.1 uncultured Gemmatimonadaceae bacterium
ACGCGCTTTGATGAACGCGCGTTCCTGTTCGTGCTGGCGTCTCTGGAGTTCCTGCAATCGCGATTACCCGAGCGGCGTCATGTGGACGGTCGCGAGCTCGCACATGCAGTTCGTGAACTCGCGCTGGAGCGTTTCGGCGTCATGTCACGGTTGGTGCTGGAGCATTGGGGAATCCGTTCGACGGCGCACCTGGGCGACATCGTGTTCGCGCTGGTCGAAACCGGACTCCTGATGAGTCAGCCCGGCGATTCGAAGCTGGATTTCGCCGACGTGTTCGATTTCGACGAAGCGTTCGAAGGATCGTACCCATGGAGTGCGGCACACCTGGCCTGACGCCGCACTGTGACTCGCGGATTCACCGCGGGCGCCGCCGCCGGAGGACAATTGGTTCAAGCCATCGAGCTGCCGAAATGCCGCAAATGCGGAAACGGGGAACTGCTGCCCATGAGCGATTATGGGCGGGACGGTGCACCCATTACGTACAAGGCATGGGTCTGCAGCAATCCCGAATGCGGGTTCAACATCCGTATCGACAACGGCGAGATCAACTTCGGCCGTCAGCTCGGACAGTCGCACAAATAGTCCGTCTCCCGATCACGGAGCACCGTCCGTGACCGTGCGGGTGGTGACCGGCGAAGGCGCGGCGGCGATCGATGCCGCCGCTATCGCGGCAGGGACCTCGTCCCGGGACCTCATGCACCGGGCCGGCGCAGCCGCCGCCGAAATCATGACGCGACGCCTCGGCGATGCGCTCGGCGGTGGTGTCATCGTATTCACCGGTCCCGGGAACAACGGCGGGGATGGCTGGGTGGTGGCTGGCCAGCTCGCCGAACGCGGGATTCCCGTCCGCGTGCAGGAGGTCATCGAGAGCCGAACCGGCGATGCCTTCATCATGCGATCGCAGGTCCTCGGCCGCGTGTCGTTAGGTGCGGGCGACGGAACGGAGACCGTGATCGTCGACGCGTTACTCGGCACGGGTGCGCGCGGCGCTCCATCCGGTGCGCTGGCCGACGCGGTTCGAACGATGAACGAGCGGCGGGCGGCCGGCGCAGCCGTCGTGGCCCTCGACATCCCGACCGGTGTCGACGCCACGACCGGCGCCAGCAGGCTCGCCGTCACCGCGGACCTCACGATTTCCTTCGGTACCATCAAGCGCGGGCACCTTCTGGCGCGTGGATTGTGTGGCGCCATCGTGACCGTGGATATCGGACTGGGTACACAGGACGACGCCGTCTGGCCGGAACTGGTGACAGAGAGCTGGGTGGCGAACGCGATTCCCGCGATTGACCCGAACGCGCACAAGGGCACTCGCCGGCGCATCGTTGTCGTGGGCGGAGCGCGCGGCATGGCGGGGGCCATCATCCTCGCGAGCCGGGCCGCTGCACGTTCCGGCATTGGAATGGTCCGGGCCCTGGTGGCCGAGGACAGTCTGGCTCCAGTGCAGGCGACAGCGTATGAAGCAACCGCCGCCACATGGCCGATTTCACATACCGAGTTCACGGCGCTGATCGAAGGGTGCCATGCGGTACTCGTTGGTCCCGGACTCGGCCGGTCTCCCGCCGCCCGGGTATTGCTCGAAACCGTGCTCGAGGTATGGCAGGGTCCGACGATACTCGATGCCGACGCGATCACCCTGTTTGAAGGTGAACTCAACTGGCTCTCGGCGGCACTCGCCGGGAGACCGGCATTGCTGACGCCGCACGTGAGAGAATTCGCGCGCCTTGTTGGTACAACGGACGATGACGTACTTCGAAACCGGTTTACGATCGCCGAGGAGGCTGCTCACGCCACCGGCGCCACTATCCTGCTCAAGGGTGTGCCGACGGTGATCACGGGCCCGACCGGTACGACGAAAATCTCGTCGTCAGGCACTCCGGTGCTGGCGACCGCGGGCAGCGGCGACGTGCTCGCCGGCATTGCCGCGACCCTGCTCGCGCAGACCGGCGATTCGCTGGTGTCGGGAGCGTGTTCCGCGTGGATACACGGACGCGCCGGCGAGATCGCAAATGCCGGGCGACCAGTGCGCGGCGTGACCGTCACCGACGTGCTCGATGGCTTGGGTCATGCGTGGCGCCTTACGAGTCACGCCGCGGCGGCACCGGTCATGGTCGAACTGCCCGGGCTCATGGAGTTTCGCGCCGAGGCATTCGAGTGACGACCGAGTTGTGGGCGAAGATGGGGCCGGGCGTCGAGTTCGACCTGATTCGGCGCATGGCTGAACGTTGGGGCGACCTCGTTCAACATGCCGGCGATGATGCCGCGATCCTCGACCTGAAGCACGGTGCGCGGCTTGTGGCATCCACGGACACCTCCCTCGAGGGGGTCCACTTCCGGCGCGAGTGGTTATCGCTCCAGGAAATTGGCTACCGGGCAACGATCGCCTCGCTGAGCGACCTGGCGGCGGTGGCGGCGGAGCCGATCGGTCTGTTGATCGCGGCGACCATCCCTGCTGGAATCGCGGAATCGATCGAAATGCTGGCCGATGGCATCGGCATTGCGGCGCGTGAAAGCGGATGTCCGATCGTGGGCGGTGACCTGACGGGTGGAGACCGGATCAGCCTGACGATGACCGTGTTGGGCGCGGCGGCATCGCCCGTGGGGCGCGATGGCGCACGAGTGGGCGCCGGCATCTGGGTGACGGGCCGGCTCGGCGCGCCCGGTGCCGCCGTCCGGGCGCTCCTTGCCGGCGAACTCCCTTCGGCGGAACACTATCCAAGATTCGCCCGTCCGGTCGCCCGGCTGGCCGAGGCGCGCTGGCTGGCTGAAGCCGGAGCGACCGCGTTGATCGATATCTCCGATGGGCTCTCATCGGACGCCCGGCATATCGCCGCCGCCAGCGGCGTGGCGCTGGAGATCGACATCGACGCGATCCCCTGCGTGCCGGACGTGACACCTCGCGCAGCGGCCACCAGCGGCGAAGAGTACGAATTGCTGCTGGCGGCGCCTGACGAGTTGGATGTGGCGTCGTTCACGAGCACCTTTGGCATTCCCTTGACGCGCGTGGGCACGGTGATCGAAGGGATGGCGGGCGACGTCACGTTCACCGAAGACGGGGAGCGCGTTGACCTTGCCGCAGGCTACGATCACTTTTCGGCCTGATGCGTACCGTCTTGACGCTGGTCACGATGCTGCTGGTGACGCCGGTTTTTGCGATCATTGTGATCGGAGCCGGCCTGCTTGGCGTGCGCAATCGTCCCGGTGGTGTGTACGACTGGGCGCCGCGTCTCTGGTCTCGAATCGCCCTGTGGGCGGCCGGCGTGAAGCTGGTGGTGCACAACCCGGAACGCATGGGGCGTTCGGCGCCATGCGTCTTCGTCTCGAATCACGTGAGCTGGTACGACATCTTCACGCTGCTGGCCATCCTGCCGCGTTACCGGTTCGTCGCCAAGGCTGAACTGTTCAAGATCCCGCTGTTCGGTCCCGCGGCCCGTCGCGCCGGCACGATCCCGATTCATCGCGAAAACCGTAAGGCCGCCTTTCAGGCCTACGAAGCAGCCGCGCACGAAATCCGCGGCGGTGCCAGTGTCGTCGTCTGCCCGGAGGGAACGCGAGGCGACTCGTACTCGCTCCGTCCGTTCAAGAAGGGTCCGTTCGTGCTCGCCATCGCAGCGGAGGCACCAGTCGTGCCGCTGGTCGTGTACGGGACGCGTGAGGTGCAGCCGAAAGGATCGTTCGTGATCCGGTCGTCAACGGTTCACGTGCACTTCATGGAGGACATCGAGACCAAGGGCATGCATTACGACGACCGCGACCGATTGGCGGAAGCCTGCTGGCGCCGCATGGCCGCCGCGCTCGAAGCGCATCACGGCGTGAAGAGTTCGTTGGTGCCAGGCCGCCGGGATCGGAAACAGCCGTCGATCGAGGTGGCTGTTTGACAGGGAATCGGGAATAGGGAATCGGGAATCGAGGTCAATCAGCCATGGCAGTAGCAGCAGGCAGTACTGATACTGGTACCAGTACCAGTAACCAATAACCAATACCAGTTAATCACCGATGTCTTCAATTGCCGACATACATGCCAGGGAGATCCTCGACAGCCGGGGCAATCCCACCGTCGAAGTCGACGTGCTGCTCGAAAACGGAATCGCTGGTCGCGCGGCGGTGCCGAGCGGCGCATCGACTGGAGAACATGAGGCGCTCGAACTGCGGGACAACGACAAGACGAGATACCTGGGCAAGGGTGTCCAAGGCGCGGTGCAGAACATCGTCGAGCTGATTGCGCCCGCCTTGCGTGAGATGGACCCCGGCGAGCAGATGGAGATCGACCAGACGCTGATCGAGCTCGACGGAACGCCTAACAAGGGCAAGCTGGGCGCCAACGCGATTCTTGGTGTGTCGATGGCCTGCGCGCGCGCGGCGGCGATGGACCGCGACATGCCGCTGTACCGCTACCTCGGCGGCCCACTCACGCGAACGTTGCCCGTGCCGCTGATGAATATCCTGAACGGCGGTGCGCATGCCACGAACACGGTCGACTTCCAGGAGTTCATGATCGTGCCCATTGGCGCGGAGGCATTTTCAGATGCACTCCGCATGGGCGCCGAGGTGTTTCATTCGCTGAAAAAAGTGCTCGTGAAACGCGGCTTGGCGACCGGGGTTGGCGATGAGGGAGGGTTCGCGCCGGACCTGCGGAGCGATGAAGAAGCGTTGCAGGTGATCATCGAAGCCATCGAGGCCGCGGACTACGAGCCTGGCAAGCAGGTGGCGCTGGCGCTGGACTGCGCCGCATCGGAGTTGTACAAGGGCGGGTCGTACACCTTCAAGAAGAGCGGGGCGGGGACGCGCGACGCGGAGGGCATGGTCGAGCTCTACGCCCAGTGGCTCGAACGGTATCCCATCGTCAGCATCGAAGACGGCCTCGCCGAGGATGATTGGGATGGCTGGGCCACGCTCACGGCAACCCTCGGCGATCGCGTGCAGTTGGTGGGTGATGATCTCTTCGTCACGAACACCGAGCGATTGGCGCGTGGAATCGAGGGCGGGGTCGGTAACGCGATACTGATCAAGGTCAACCAGATCGGCACGTTGACGGAAACGCTGGAGGCCATCGAACTCGCGCGGTCCGCGGGATACCTCTCGGTCATTTCGCACCGGAGCGGCGAAACCGAAGACACCTTTATCGCGGACCTGGCCGTCGGAACGGGCGCCGGCCAGATCAAGACCGGGAGCGCGTCGCGCACGGATCGCGTGGCCAAGTACAACCAGCTCCTGCGTATCGAGGAAGAGCTGGGCGGGGCAGCGGAATATCCCGGAGGCGCGATTTATGGGCTCTGAGCACGCCCGGACGTGAACGTCAAGCAACTGCTGCTGCGACTCGCGATCGTCTTCGCGATCTACTTTGCGTTCCAGGGTGGAGAGTATTCCACGTGGGACCTGTATCGGCAGAAGAAGCGCGAACAGATGTTGTCGGCGGCGATCGACTCCCTTCGGCGTGACGTGGATTCGCTCAAGGCCCTCAAGCGCAGCATCGAGTCCGATCCGGCAACGCAGGAACGGATTGCCCGGGAGGATTTCGGCATGGTCCGCGACCGGGAATTGCTCTTTCGGTTTCTTGATCCCGACTCGCTCAAATCCCGTCCTTGACGGTTGAACCACGGTGGTGTCAACCGTAGATTGAAGGACTCTGACGCGGGGTGGAGCAGCCTGGTAGCTCGTCGGGCTCATAACCCGAAGGTCGCGGGTTC
>CBIHMX010000186.1:0-5680 GCA_966211115.1 uncultured Gemmatimonadaceae bacterium
ACCAGCGCCGGTCCAGCCGTCGTCGACGCGGCCCGGCGCGTGGATCCGGCGGCCGCGGCAATGAACCCCGCGAATAGCGGATGCGGCCTCGTGGGACGTGAGCGAAGCTCCGGGTGGAACTGCACCCCGATGAACCATGGATGGTCTTCGAGTTCGACGATCTCCACCAGCGACCCATCCGGTGAAAGCCCGCTCAATCGCAGCCCATTCGCCACAAACTGGTCTCGGTAGCTGTTCGACACTTCATAACGATGGCGATGGCGCTCGCTCACTTCGGGAACGCCATAGACCTCGGCCGCTTTCGAGCCGCGTTGCAGCCGGCAGGGATATGAGCCGAGTCGCATCGTGCCGCCCATGTCCTTGACGTGCTTCTGCTCCTCCATGAGGTCGATGACCGGATTGTTGCACTCCGGTGCGAACTCGCTCGAGTGCGAATCGGGCAACTGCAGGACGTTGCGCGCGAACTCGATGATCGCGACCTGCATTCCGAGGCAGATGCCGAAGAATGGCAAGCGCGTTTCGCGTGCCGCGCGAATGGCTTCTACCATGCCATCGACACCGCGCACTCCGAATCCGCCGGGCACGAGCAACGCATGATGTGACGCGAGAAGCTCGCGTGCCCGCTTGCCGTCGGTGAACAGGTCGCTCGACAGCCAGGACACGTCCACCCCGACGTCATTGGCGATGCCGCCGTGCACCAGGGCTTCCTGGATGCTCTTGTAGGCGTCGACCAGTTCGGTGTACTTGCCGACCACCGCCACGCGGACGCGATCACGCGGCGTCAGTACCCGGCCCACCATCTCACGCCACGACGAGAGATCCGGGTCGTTGCCTTCGAGTTCGAAGCGGCGCATGACGCGCTCGTCGAGTCCCTGGTCGTGGAACGAGAGCGGGATCTGGTAAATGGTCGGTACGTCGCGGCTCTCGATCACGTTCCCGAATTCCACGTTGCAGAAGAGCGCAATCTTCCGCTTCACGTCCTCGGAGAGCGCGCGTTCCGTGCGGCAGATGAGGAAGTCGGGCTGGATACCGATTTCCATCAGCTCACGGACCGAGTGCTGCGTCGGTTTCGTCTTCACCTCGCCGGCCGCGGCGATATAGGGCACCAGCGTGAGGTGGATGAAGATGGCGTTCTGTCGGCCAACCTCGTGACGGAACTGACGGATGGCTTCGAGAAACGGCAGCGACTCGATGTCGCCGACCGTTCCGCCGATCTCGACGATGACCACATCGCTGCCCGGCGCCACGCGCTTCATGTGCGCCTTGATCTCGTCGGTCACGTGGGGAATGACCTGGACGGTGCTGCCGAGGTATTCGCCGCGCCGTTCCTTGTGGATGACGTTCTGGTAGATCCGTCCGGTGGTGACGTTGTTCGACTGTGAGAGCGAGCGGTCGATGAATCGCTCGTAGTGGCCGAGGTCGAGGTCGGTCTCGGCGCCGTCCTCGGTCACGTAGACCTCACCGTGCTGGAACGGCGACATCGTGCCCGGGTCGACGTTCAGGTAGGGGTCGAACTTCATGATCGTCACGGACAGCCCGCGCTCGACGAGCAGGCGCCCTAACGAGGCGGAGGCGATGCCTTTCCCGAGCGACGAGACAACGCCGCCGGTGACGAAGATGTAGCGGGTCGCTTGCTGGCGTGGAGCATTCTGCATCAGGGTCGTCCGGCGAAAAGGTCATCCCACAGGGCGTTGGCGCGGGCCAGGTCTTCTTCGGTGTCGACCCCACCCGAGGGTGGCGCCTCCACCACGTGCACGCCCATCGCGATACCGGCTGCGAGCGGGCGCAATTGTTCCAGTCGTTCGACACGTTCCAGGTCGTGCATGGGCAACGAGACCCACTGCATCAGGGCGTCGCGGCGATATGCGTACAAGCCGATATGGTGCTGCACGAGCGCATTCCGGAGTTGGAGATCGGCGCGGTCGCGCAGGTACGGAATCGGCGCTCGCGAAAAATAGAGCGCGCGCCGGTCATCGCCGCACACCACTTTCACCACGTCGGGATTGTCGATCGCAGTTGGCGCAAGGCGCGTCGCACAGGTCGCGAGCGGGAAGCGACCATCACGAACCATTGCGGCGGCGCCGACAATCGCCTCACCTCGAACGAAGGGTTCGTCACCCTGCACGTTCACGATCACCTCGAATTCGCGGCAATCGGGGCGTCCGGCGACTTCCGCGACGCGATCGGTACCCGACGAGTGGTCAGCGCGAGTCAGCGCGACGTCCCCGCCGCGCTCCCTGACGACAGCGGCGATTTCTTCGGAATCGGTCGCGACGATCACGCGCTGCGCCGCGCCGGATTCAACGACGCGTTCCCACACGCGGACGATGAGGGGTGCTCCACCGAGGAGCCGAAGCGGTTTGCGTGGGAGCCTCGTGGCGCCAAGGCGGGCGGGTATGACCGCCAGCGTACTCGGACGCGCTCCTTCGGTGGCGTGCGGCGTTGCAAAAGGCACGCCATTCAAGCTATCCCGGTGCCTGCCTAAATCCAAGCTGAGTAACCGACGAAGAATACGGATCAGATAGTACTTGAACGCAGTCTCGTAACCTCTGAAACCACATGCCTGTGCGCCGATAGTCCGGCACCAACGCTCAACGCCGCCAGTGCTCGCCCTAGAAGCGTCAAAACGAGCAGGGACAGCGCGACCTTGCCCGGGTCGCGAAATACGCTGTCGTTGAGGATACCGACCACAGCTGGTCCAAGGCCCAGGCCTACGAAGTTCAGCAGAAGTCCCATCAAGGCAGCGGCCTGTCCACGCATCGTCGACGGAATCATTTCCTGCAAGGCGGCAGCGGCCGCACCGAACGGCGCCGCGGCAGCGACGTTCGTAACGATGAGCGCGGCGATAAGCACGGGCGCCGATCGCGCGAGATACAGTGGAAGGCCGGCAAGTATCGAGATTACTGACGAAATGACCAGCACGAGCAGGTTCCCGTCTCCGCGGCCGCGTGCCTTGAACCAGTCGGCCAGTCGTCCCCCGGCCAGGACGCCAACGACGCCAAAGACGAGTGTGGCGCCGCCCATGATGAGGCCGACTTTCGCGTTGCTCCACTCGTGCGTGCGCAGGAAGAACTCCGGAAACCAGAACGCGGTCCCGAAGTTCACTGTGGAGTAGACGGCGATTCCGAGACCAAAGGTCAGAAACGCGCGAGCATGCGTGCGGAGCCACGAGAAGACTTCAGCCGTCGTGGCCGCGTGAACGGATGCTGTACTCGGGAGCCGGCGGCGCGGCTCACGAATGGTCAATGTCAGCAAGGCGAGGAGCATTCCTGGCGCACCCACGGTGATCAACACGCGCTGCCAGCCCTGGATCTCGCCCACGATCGGCAGTTGCCACGGCGTCGCAGTGCCTACGGCTTCAATGAGCAAACCGCCGATGAGGTAGGCGAGTCCCGATCCGATGAAGACGCCGCTGGTGAAGACGCTCATCGCGGTCGAGAGCTTGTCGGGCGGGAAGTAGTCCACGATGAGCGAATTGGCGGAGGGCGACAATGTCGCTTCGCCGATGCCGACGCCGAATCGCGTCACGAAGAGCTGACCGAACGTGTTGGCGACGCCGCAGGCCATGCACATCACGCTCCACGCGGCGACCCCCCATGCGATGATCGCCGTGCGATTCCCGCGATCAACGAGCCGGCCGATGAGCAGGCCAGAAAACGCGAATGTCAGCGCAAACGCGGGCCCGAGCAGCAATCCAATCTGGGTATCGCTGATTCCAAGGTCGGCCTTGATCGGCGTCACGAGAAATGCCATCACCTGCCGGTCGATGAACGACGAGACGTTCAGCAGCAGCAGGACACCGACGACGTACCACGGATAGATTGACGATTGACGATTGACGATTGACAATTGGCGATTGGCGCTTCGGTCGTTAGGCTGAGACGGGCGCCGCATCGATTGCGGCGAGCCTGAGGAAGTTCGCGAGCAGGTCCTTCCCGTGCGGCGTCATCACCGATTCGGGGTGGAACTGGACACCCCAGACCTTATGCTGCTTGTGCCGCACGGCATGGATTTCCGACGGCTCGTCCTGCGCCACCGCGGTAACTTCGACCGATGCCGGGAGCGATGCCCGTTCGGCGATCAACGAGTGATACCGCATGACCTCGAGCGGCGACGGGAGGCCGGCGAAGAGATCCGTACCATCATGCACCACCTGTGACGTCTTGCCATGCATGACGCGGCCGGCGCGGATAACCTTTCCACCGTATGCCTCGACGATCGCCTGGTGACCAAGGCAGACGCCGAGGATCGGGATGGTTGCGCCCCAGCGCCTGACGAGTGGCACCGAAATTCCCGCTTCGGCGGGTGTGCACGGACCGGGACTGATGACGACGGCGTCCGGCGCCAGCGCCCCCACATCATCGACCGACAGGGTATCGTTGCGCCTGACATCGACGTCCAGACCGAACTCGCCGAGGTACTGGACGAGGTTGAAGGTGAAGGAGTCGTAGTTGTCGAGGACGAGGATCATCGAACAGCAGAAGTCGGACGGCGTTGGTAGTCGGAGGCGCCTGGAGGAGATCCTCCGCTATCCTCGTGGATGGTACTGCTTGTGGACGCTCCGAAGATACTCGCGGTCCACGTGGGTGTAGACCTGCGTCGTCGAAACGTCGGCGTGGCCGAGCATTTCCTGCACGGCGCGGAGGTCGGCACCGCCTTCCAGCAGGTGAGTCGCGAATGAATGTCTGAGCGTGTGCGGTGTCACCGCCTTGGCGATGCCGGCCCGCTCGACGTGCTTGCGCAAAATGGTCCACGCCCCCATCCGTGAAAGCGGTCGTCCACGGGCGTTCAGGAAGAGGACGCCCTTGCCTGCCCCGTGTTCGAGCCTGGGGCGGAGTTCGCGCAGGTAGATGGCGATGGACGCCGCTGCCTGTCGGCCGAAGGGCACCAGGCGCTCCTTGCTGCCCTTGCCCATGATGCGAACGAGCCGGTCGTCGAGATGGACGTCGCGCACGGTCACCGACGTCCATTCCGAAACGCGGAGCCCCGCTCCGTAGGCCAGCTCGAGCATCGCGCGGTCGCGGTAATACATCGCATCGTCCTGTGACGGCGCCGCGATCAACCGGGCGATCTCCGCCTGCGACAGCACCTCGGGCAAGGTCTGCCACCGCTTCGGCAGCTCCAGCCGGTCGCTGGGATCCCCTGAAATCACGCCCTCGGCGACGAGGAAACCGAACCAGGTGCGTAGCCCCGCGATGGTCCGGCGGATGGACGACGGGGCAAGGCCGACGTCCTTCAGGTGATACACGAAGTCGCGCAGGTCTCGAGGCGTCAGGCCCGCCGGTTGACGCACCGACTTCGTCAGGGCGTATTCCGCCAGGCGCAGCACGTCGCGGCGATATGCCTCACGAGTCCGTTCGGCGCTTCCCTGCTCGAGCGAGAGGAAGTCGTCGAAGCGCTCGATGAGATACGCGCGCTGGATCTCGTCAGGCAGGACCGTGCTCACGAGCCTGTTTTCGCCGGTGCATGTACCAGGCGAGGGCGATGGCGGCGATGAGCAGGGTGGCCACGAGCGCCGTCACCTTGCCCATCCGGCCCAGCGTCCTGACCAGTTCCTCCCAGTTCGACCCGGCGCGAAACGCCGCCCAGGTGACGAGTCCGTACCACGATCCCGAGGCGAGCGTGATCGCGGCCACGGTTCCCGTCACCGAGGCGCGCAGCGCGCCTCGGTGACGGGAAC
>CBIHMX010000187.1:0-5660 GCA_966211115.1 uncultured Gemmatimonadaceae bacterium
TCGCTGGTCCACGACGACCTGCCGTGCATGGACAACGATGACCTCCGCCGCGGCCGGCCGACGGTGCACAAGGCATTCGACGTGCGCACGGCAACCGCTGCCGGCGTCACGATGGTGCCCCTGGCGGCACGCCGCGCGCATCGCGCCGCCATGGACCTCGGCGTTCCCTCGCACGTTGCGGGTCGCATCGTGAGAGAACTCATGGTGGCGTCTGGCGCCGGCGGCATGATCGGCGGCCAGTTGCTCGACCTCCTCGCCGAGGGCCAGCGGTTGAGCCTTGCCGATCTGGAACGCGTCCATCGGGCCAAGACGGGCACACTCATCTCGGCATCCGCTCGAATCGGCGCCCTTGGCGCTGGAGCAGATGAACACCTGCTGTCGGCGTTCACGACGTTCGGCGACGCCCTGGGGCTCGCGTACCAGATTGCCGACGACGTGCTCGACGTCACGGGGACCAGCGATCAGCTGGGCAAGACCGCCGGGAAGGATGTCGCGAACCTCAAGAGCACATACCCGCTGGTCATGGGAATCGCCGAGGCCAGGAAACGGGCTCACGCCCTCGTCGATGACGCCTGCGGTGCGCTGTCGTCAGTCAGCAGGCTCACGCCAGACCTCGAACGGCTGGCCAGGCATGTCGTCGAGCGGCAGTCCTGAGCAGTAGATTCCTCTCGTCCCACGCCGACGTAAATGACCCTCCTCGATCGCATTACATCACCGGCTGACCTGAAGGCGCTGTCGCGCGACGAATTGCGCACGGTGTCCCAGGAGATCAGGGAACGGCTGATCGACGTCTGCTCCAGGACCGGCGGCCACATCGGCGCCGGCCTTGGTGTCGTCGAGCTGACCGTGGCGTTGCACGCGGTGTTCGACACGCCGGTTGACCAGCTCGTGTGGGATGTCGGCCACCAGGGCTACCCGCACAAGTTGCTGACGGGCCGCAACTCACGAATGGAGTCGCTGCGACAGGAGGCCGGCCTTTCCGGATTCCTGAAACGCAGTGAGAGCGAATACGACGCCTTCGGTGCGGGACATGCCGCCACCTCGATCTCGGCGGCCCTCGGTGTTGCCGCCGGCCGGGACCTGAACGGCGATGCGTACAAGGTCGTCGCCGTGCTTGGCGACGGCGCGCTCACATCCGGCCTGGCGTACGAGGGGCTCAACAACGCCGGCCATTCGGGCCGCGACCTGGTGGTGGTGCTGAACGACAACGAGATGTCGATCGCGCCTAACGTGGGTGCGATCTCCAAGTACCTCACCTCCATCCAGCGCAACCCGCTGTACAATCGCATGCGGGCCAGGATCGGTGGCGTGCTCGAGGGTCACCCGTCGCTCAACACGCTCATCCGGAAGTGGGAAGAGAGCGTGAAGGGCTTCCTGACTCCGGGTGTCCTGTTCGAGGAACTTGGCTTTCGCTATTTCGGCCCGATCGACGGCCACAACATCGACAACCTCGTCGACATCCTGTCCGCCGTGAAGAGCATGACCGGCCCACGGCTCGTTCACGTCATTACGCAGAAAGGGAAGGGATTCCCCGCGGGTGAACACGGTGAGAAGTGGCATGCCCTCCCGCCCGGCCATGATCCGGCGACGGGCAAACAGGTCAAGGTGTCCTCCGCCAACCCGAACTACACGAAGGTGTTCGGTCGCGGTCTCACCGAATTGATGGAGGAACGGAAGGATCTTGTCGCCATCACGGCGGCGATGCCCAGCGGGACCGGTACCGAATCGGTCGCCAAGGCCCATCCGGAGAGATTCTTCGACGTCGGGATCGCCGAAGGACACGCGGTGACGTTCGCGGCCGGTCTCGCGACGCGCGGTGTGCGTCCCGTTGTAGCGATCTACTCGACGTTTCTTCAGCGCGCGTACGACAACATCATCCACGACGTCGCCATCCAGCATCTGCCGGTGATCTTCTGCCTCGACCGCGCCGGCCTGGTTGGTGAGGACGGCGAGACCCACATGGGTCTGTACGACAACGCGTACATGCTGGCCGTTCCCGGCATGACCGTGACGGCGCCGAAGGACTCGACCGAAATGCTGGCGTTGTTGCGCACGGCTGCCGGGCATGCCGCGGGTCCGTTTTCCATTCGTTACCCACGCGACACGGCCCCCGACATCGCGCCGGCGATGTCCGAGGTCGAAGCGGTGCCCTATGGCACGTGGGAGGTCGAGCGGCACGGAAGCGAAATCGCCATCCTGGCCGTTGGCACCATGGTCCGCCCGGCGCTCGAAGCGGCTGAAACACTCGCGATCGAAGGGTTCAACCCGACCGTCGTGAACTGCCGGTTCATGAAGCCACACGACGGCTTGACCCTGTCGGCCATTCTCGCGGACCACCGTCACCTGCTGGTGGTCGAGGAAGGGACGGTGGTGAACGGGTTCGGTGCGTACATGTCGTCGGTCATCGAGCGCATCGAGCCAACGGTCCGCGTGCTGGTGCACGGCGTTCCGGACCGGATCATCTATGCGGCGTCGCGTGCGCGGCAACTCGCGTCGGCGGGACTGGACGCCAGCGGTATCGCTGACCGGGTGCGGGCGTTGCACGAGAGTGAGGCGGTCGCCGGGTGATCCGGCTTGGCGTCATCGGGAACCGGGACTATCCCGACCTGGCGAATGTCCTGCAGCAGCTCCTGAAGCTGGCGACCGAGCTGGGGGTCGACCTGCGGCTCGAATCGACGTTGCGCGACCTGTCCGGCGGCTTCGACCTCCCGCCCATCCAGCCGGACGACGTCGACGTGCTCCTGACGCTAGGCGGCGACGGAACCCTGTTGCGCGGCGCCCGCTTCCTGGCCGGTCGCGACATCCCGGTCCTTGGCGTCAACCTCGGACGGCTCGGAGTCCTCAGCGCCTGCGGCCCGGGCGAAATGGAGACGGCCGTGCGCCGGCTGATCGCCGGGGACTATCGCGGCGAGTCGCGGATGATGCTCGAGGGCCGGCCAAGCCTGTCCGAGGACCCGCGGCGCTGGTACGCGGTCAACGACATCGTCCTGCACAAGAGCGGCAAGGCCCGCGTGATCTGGCTGCGCGTCGAGGTCGACGGGGAAGAAGTCGCCAGCTATGCCGCTGACGGCATCGTCATGTCGACGCCCACCGGTTCGACCGCCTACAACCTGTCCGTGGGCGGGCCGGTGGTGGTGCCTGGCCATGCATCGATCGTGATCTCCCCGATTTCCGCGCACGCCCTGTCGATCCGGTCGGTGGTGGTCGGTCCGGACGTGACCATTACCGTTCACGCCGACGACGACGGCACGGACCGGCTGGTGACCGTCGACGGCCAGGTGGGTGCCACGTTAGGCACGCAGGAATCACTGGTGGTCCGCCGCGCGTCGCGATCGGTCACCCTGGTGCGGTTCGCCGAGATGACATTCTTCACGCGGATGCGGCGCAAGCTCGGGTGGGGTGCCCCGCCCGACGACCCGCGTGCGTAATGCTCACGGAACTTCGCATCCGGAACCTCGCCGTCATCGAGTCGGTGACGTTGCCGGTCGCACCGGGCTTCAATGTCCTGTCGGGTGAGACCGGCGCCGGCAAGTCGATCATCGTCGGCGCGTTAGGCCTCCTGCTCGGTGAACGGGGCAGCGCCGACGTCGTCCGCACCGGCGCCGACAAGGCCGTGGTCGAGGGCGTCTTCGATGGCGGCGCCAACCGGGCCCTGCATGCCGTGCTCGAGGAGAATGGCATCGAGGCCGACGACGGGCTGGTCGTGTTGCGCCGCGAAGTGTCGGCGTCAGGCAAGAGCCGGGCGTGGATCAACGACATGACCGTCACCACCGCCGCATTGGCGAGCGTCGGCCGCCTCCTGGTGAACCTGCACGGCCAGCACGAGTCCCAGGCGTTGCTGCACGACGATGCACAGCGCGAGGTGCTCGATGCACTGGGTGGCGCGACGGAAACCGCGTTGGCCGTGCGCAGCGCCCACACGGAGCTCGAGTCCATCCGCAAGTCCATCGCCGATCTCACCCGTCGCCGCGACGAGGCGCAGAAACGCGCCGATTACCTGCGGCATGTCGTGCGGGAGATCGATGAGGCAAACCTCCTCCCGGGCGAAGAGGAACGCCTCGACGAAGAAGGCCGGCGCCTGACGCACGCGGTCGAGTTGCGAACGCACATCGCGCAGGCCTTGGCGGCGATCGATCAGGGCGACGACACCGCGGTCGATGCCGTGTCGGTGGCGCGCCGGGCGGTGGCCGCGTCCGCCCGCCTCGACCCGGCGGCCGAGTCGCTTTCCGGGTCGATCGATGAGGTCCTCGTGGCGCTCCAGGAACTGTCTCGCGACCTGGCAGCCTACGAGGCGACCCTCGATTCCGACCCGGAACGGCTGGCCGAGGTGGATCGCCGCCGTGACCAGATCAGCCGGGTGACGCGGAAGCATGGCGGGTCCGTCAGCGCCACGTTAGGCGCGCTTCGCGAGGCGCGAGCGGAGCTGGAGGTGCTGGACACCGCCGCGGTGGATCTTCGTGGACTGACGGAGCGCGAAGCTGCGGTGCGTGCCGAACTGTCCACCCGGGCGACCGCGCTGACGAAGTTACGCCAGAAGGCCGCCAGGAAACTGGCCACAGAAGTTGAACGCCTGTTCCCCGAACTCGGCCTCCCCGGCGGGCGGTTCCAGGTTCATCTCGAACCGCTGTCAGACACGTCGGCGTCTGGCGCGGAGGCGGTGGAGTTCCGCGTGGCGCTGAATGTCGGCCATGATGCGCGGTCGCTGGCCAGAACGGCATCGGGCGGCGAGCTGTCGCGCGTGATGCTCGCGCTCGAGACGATACTGGCGCGCCTCGACCAGGTCCCCACGCTCGTGTTCGACGAGGTCGACGCCGGAATCGGTGGTACAGTCGCGTTGAAGGTCGGCGACAGCCTCCGCCGCCTGGCCGAACACCACCAGGTCCTGGTGATCACGCACCTCGCCCAGGTGGCAGCACGTGCCCACCATCACGTCGTCGTCGCGAAGGGAGCGAAGGGCGGCGTGTCCACCGCAGACATCAGCGTCGTACAGCGTGATGATCGCGTGGCGGAAGTGGCGCGCATGTTAGGCGGCGACCCAGCCAGCAAGGTCAGCAAGGCCCACGCCAGGGAGCTTCTCGACGCCGCCAGCTAGCCGCTGGAGAAGTAGAGGTACCCAGCACCGCTACGCCTAACAGTTCCAATAACCACTAACCAATACCAGTTCTCTTTTGAGCTAGCGGTATATCCTGAGTCCGATGCCGTTCATCTGCATCGCCGGCACGCCCCGCCCGCTCATCACCTGCGTGTGCATGTACCAGATCTCGAGCGGCCACTTTGCCGTGCGGCGAGCGTTCGCGCGCACGGTCGAATAGGTCACGGCGAACCCGAGGACCTGTTCCTTCTGCGCCGTGGCGACGCCGAGGGCTGCGGCATCGATGATCAGCGGCGTTCCATCGACACTTGTCGCTTCGAGATGGCCTGTATAGGAGTCGGCACCCTTGCTCCGGAACCGGTACATGCCGCTGATCGCAAACTCATCGTTCGGCACATACCGTGGGGCGACCTCGAACTCCACGACGTCCCCGAGGTCGCGTTCCAGCTCGAATTCATGCACGAGTTCGGGGAATGGCCGGCGCGGGTCGTCGGTCACGCGCCTGACGAGTCGGTCGGGTTGCTGCAGCCCAAGGCGCACGACCGCTGAGGTCCAGAACCGCGCACCG
>CBIHMX010000188.1:0-5660 GCA_966211115.1 uncultured Gemmatimonadaceae bacterium
GGAAACCCACCCGGACCACCGCAGTCGGAACTATTGACGGCCGGGCATGAAATCCCGCCACCCACGAGTGAATAGCCACCGAAGCCAAGCTCGACACGCGCGTGAGTCCATGCGTCAGTCACCTTCCAGACCCCAAACGCGCCGGCAGCACCACTCCGAGGAACGCCACCCCCGTCTTGAGCCTGAATCGACAACGAAACCACGGGTTTTAGGCCGCCGGTTTGTCCCGCAACGTAGCGAGGGGCCGCAGCGAGAGCGGCCAGAAGAATGATGGTATGTACGTTTCGGAGTCCCATTCGACACTGTCCTCGCCGCCACACGCTGTTACCGGCCGGCTGCAACTTCAGACCCGTGCGCGCGGTCAACATGTCAGCGATGGAAAGGGTTGCCACGGTACCTAACGATCACGAATGGCGTAGGCATGAAGGTGTTCGACATCATCACCTGCGGCCGCGGCCACCACGGCGGTGAGAGCGAGACAGTGTAGCACTTTGTGAGATGGGACCGGCATCGGTTATCTGACATCCTCAATGACGAGTCGCCTGGCACCAGTCTGGGGAGGACACGACAGCAGGAAAACGTCCTCGGTCCAAACCGAGACACGCTGTCCGACCTGTAGAACACCGGTATCCACTGGCGCTCCCGACCGCCGATTGAGTGGCGTGCCGATGCTGAATGTCACAACCACCGAATGTTCGCAGCGCTCAATGCTCTTCGTCGAATCAGTGGCGCGCAAGCGTGGGTACGTGATCAGCCGTGTGCTATCACCCTCCCTCACTCCGACCACGAGCGGAGCTCGCGACTCGATGACGCCAGTAAGATAAGGCGGATCATCGAGACCGTTAGCGTCGCGAGAACAAGCAATAGTCGCGACCAGCAAGGGGCGAAGCCAACCCGTACGGCTCATACTGAATACGACAACAGGAGGGCGAATTACCCTGACCTGCGCACGCGGTTTAACGGGTAGCGTGAACCGGTGGATCACATAAGATCGCGCGGCTAGCCGGACGGCAATTGCTTGGAATACGCGTGCTGCGTCTTCGTGCGAGCGTACCCGAGGCTCTCGTAAAAGGGATGCGCCTCGGCACGCACGACGTTGGAGCGGACGCCAATTACACCCAGCCCTCGCCTGCTCGCCCAGGATTCTGCTTCGCGCACCAGCGCACGGCCGATGCCTGATCGACGGACATGCGTCGCGACGACGAGTCCAACGATTTCTGCCCGCTTGCCGGATTCCAGGAGCATGCGTTCCTCGGCGGCGACCCAGCCAACAACACTCGCGCCGCTTTCAGCGATCGCGATGAAGTGTTCATCTCGCGCCAAAAGCACATCGAGACGCGAGAACATGTGGTCCGAGGACGTCGGATAGCCGAGCTCCGTCGCCAGGACCGCGATGGGACCCGCATCGTTCAGGAGAGCTGGTCGAATTCGCACAGGTAGCGGTACGTGCCGGCTCTAGCGCCGCCGGTCCGGGAATCCGTCATCCGCTGGCAGAAGGTCGGAGCGACGATCGAGCCTTTCACCTCTGCGTTGATCCATGCCAGCCACAACTCTGACGTCACTACCGTCGAACCGCACAGAAGTACCCCTCTGCTTTATACGTCGTGTAGCCCAAACTCGCATGCCATCGTCCGGTAAATTTCGTGGAGTCGATACGGTCCACATAGAGCGCGTTGTAGGGACCGTCGAACCTCATCACATACCGACGATTGCCAATGGAACCAAGATGCAACGTGATCTCGGTAAATGGCTTGCCTTGATAGGTTGCATTGACCTCCTCGACTGCGATTCCGGGGGCCAGCACATCGGTCGACCCTAGATCGCCATCGTCGAGTCCCCCGACCTTTGCAAGGTCGATGACTGCGGTTCCAATCAGGGGAATTCTCAGAAAAGTGTTCGGTTTGCCGTCAAGGCTACGAACGACTTGAAGACTCTCCGGTGGTGACCATAAGCGGAGCGTGCCCGTTGTGCTCCGGCCCGCCGCTACACCCTCGGTACCCACGATCACCAATTCATATTCTCCCACGAGGCGCGCGGCCGATGAACCGACCGTGAGTACGTCGGAACCCTGATTGCATGTGGGCTGGGTTGATGGGCTGCCCTTGACGACATGAAGCGACAAGCCAGCACCGATCGTAAGAATCGCAATCTCGAGAAGACGCATCGGGCAGTTGCAACGGCCTCTAACGAAAAAGTCTCACCTGCAGCGAAGCCAAAAACCTCGAACGATGAACGTGCGCGAAGCGAAAACCTCCGCGCGTTCCATAGCTTCTCTCCCCCGCTGCAAACACTGCCAGGTCCCCATCATGGAATAACTGTGACAGGAACGTAGGCCACTTGACCATACACCTTGCCTGCTCCCGTCACAAATGTCGATCCAGGCAGACGACCGGTGATCCTTGACGTCGCAGTGTCGACACGGACGATCGTCGTATCTTGCGCCGACCAACTGAACGTGTCCGAAAGTTTTTTCGAACCTCCACAAGTGGAGAGCGCAACTGTCACACTTTTGCTCTCACCGACGGACAATTCAAGCGACGCGGGGGTCACACGTACTCTCAACTCGGCAGTGCATACCTCGGCGGGATTTGAACATGAAAGAGTCGCAAGCACGAGAACGATCGACAGCACGAAACATGGCAGTCTGCTCCATCGCCAGCAGTAATGCCCGCTGCGCCGCACCTCAGGAACACTCCGGCGGTCGGCCATTCCCATTCCGACCACGGCCTCTGTTAGACACCCAACCGACGAGCACAGAAGTGTCCCTCCGCATTTGGTAGCGGCCCGTTCGGACCAACAATGACTGCGATTCCGGGATCGTTTTCCCACCGCCCACCGAAAGCAGTTGCGGTTACCCACTCGATGGTCAGGTTGTTGCCAGTGCCGTCCAAGACGTCTCGGCTGCCAAGTCGCAGGCGTCCGAAGTACCATTCCACCCCTGGATACTCGCGATTACGGGATGCCAGTACCCACCACCACGTACTAGTGTCGGCCGGAACCATCTCGAACGAGCCGCCGAGGTAACGCGCGAGTTCTGGACGCGCACGCCGTACCGAGTCCGGGATTTCCTGGAAAAGATATCGCCAATGCCGGGTTGTGTCCTGACGCCACAACTCCAAACTTCCGGACGTCGTGTCCGGATATTCTTCCGGAATCGTCCGGATGAGGACCAGCTCAAACCGACCGGTTAAGCTGTCCAAATGCCTGAGCTGAAACGGTTTGGAATTGCCTGGAGGCTTCGGGTCGCACCTGACATGGTTCTGTGCGCCTCCCGGCACGAGCGGAATGCACATTGCCCCGGCAGCAAAAGCACAGACCAGAATTCGCATGGGGTCTCGCTTGGATTGCCTAACGGCGGATTTCACACTTGCGCGCAGGAAACGCGAGCAAGCGAACGCCTCCGTGCGTCTCCGCCGCCACACTGCAACTCGCGTCAGGTGGTGCGCCGCGTTCTTATCGCCGTGCGCGTCCGATGACATCCTCAATCGCACTGATAACAGCGCCCGGAAACTGGCGCGGAATGTGATGACCGCTGTTAGGCACAATTCGGGTAACTGTATTCGGACGACGCGAAGCCCATCGCATGAGCTCCCGAACCCAGACTCTGGAAATCGCGTCAGTGGCTACTTCGTCGTCTCGGCCTGCGACGAGGACAACCGCCGGCGTACGATGCTGATCGTCTGACGCTCGCGCCTGAGCCATACTGGATTCAAATGCAGCCAACTCCCGCTGCTCAGCGCGGCGCGTTGTGTCGCTGTAGACAGCCGAAAAGTGTGACATCACCTCGCGCGTCCATTCATCCGGGAATTCCGTCGCGACGTGCTGGTAAAACTCGTCGGTTGCCGGGTCTACGAGAACGAGGCCTTCCACGAGCGACGGAAAGGTGCCGGCAAATACCCGTGAGAAGGCACCTCCGAGTGACCACCCAACGAGAATGTACGGTCCGACCAGCCGCGCTTGAAGCAGCGCGTCGTGCAATTCCCGGCTCACGCGGTCTGCTGTTCGTGGAGCGTCACACGGTGCAGACAAGCCGAACCCTGGGCGATCGTACGTGACGACGCGCGCGTTTCGGGATACCTCTGGCACGACGTCGATCCAGTCGCGATGCCACGATCCGCCCCCAGCCTCCATCACCACCGTGGGGCCACCCCGTCCAGCGACATAGAGCGCCAGTCGATGCCCATGCACTTCGACAAAGGTGGTATCGATGCGTTGAGCGTGCGCTTCAGATGACGCGAACGCCACTACCGCGAGAGCAGCAACGGAACGGAGTAATATCATGCGGGATGTTGAGAATGCGTGCTCATGCGCCTGACGGACAGCGGCCGCTTCAGAGGATCCGACAACATGCGCCGAGGACAGCGGCAAAGCCAGCGCCTGGGTCTGTCCGTAACTCCTCCGCACTGGCAGAGGACCTTGGCGAGCGCCCGGCTTGATGCGCAATGCGCTGGCGATCTCTCGAGAGTCGCCGTTCCGCCCCCGGTAGCCTCGGCGCCATCAACAGCTCCACCGAAAGTTGAACGCCGTCAAGCAGGATCAAGGGCCGGTCAACCATTGGCGTAGAAGCCCTCGGGCGCGCGCCGATAGCAGAGCTGAACGACTCCCCCGGCAAACGCCTGGGTGGAAATAAGCTGCAACGGGATGGGACCAAGGTCGTCGAAAATCCTCGGGGCGCGTGACCAGAGAAAGGGATTCACCGTGAACCAGAATTCGTCGACCAGGTTCTGAGCAATGAGATCGCGGGCTAATTCACCGGCACCCGTGACAATCAGGCTACCCTGATGCTTCTCCTTGATGTGCCTAACGCTCTCTGCCAGCTCACCCTGAAGCAACGTGGCTTCCCACGCGAGCGGTCCTTTGAGGGTCCGGGACGCGACATACTTCGGCATGCTATTCATGCGGCGTGCGTACGCTTCGTAGCCGGGAACGGTCGCTAACTGCGGCCAAATCGCGGCGAGGCCTTCGTACGTCTTGCGACCGATGACCATGGCCTCGGCCGCCTCCCACTTCTCGAGGGAGGCTTGTGTGCTGTCGGGGTCCAGGACGAACCAACCCCTCGGAGTGGGTTCTGGCGCCTCGAAGGCGCCGTTGACGGTGATCGCGTTGTTGAGAATCAGCCTTCCCATGTCGATCCCTGGATTAAAACCGCGCCACTACTTCTTTCGCTTTTCAAGGACACCCAGACTCCGCTGAGCTTCGCGCATCGACCACATTACCACCACGGTGCACGGAGTCGAGTACTTCTGCCGCCGGTTCGCCTTCCCCCACGTATGATGCCTGTATTCGGGCGGAATGTCCGGCGGCTGATATACCTCGATCGCATAGATGTCCTGGGGACGTCGAATTGGCATCCCCCCCGCTACGAAGCCGCCGTCGATCACAAGCTTCCAGCACCGCCATCCCACGATCGACTCGACGGTGGTCGGCGATCCATTGAGATTCTGGCGAAACCCTGGCACATCCCGCAATACAAGCATCGGAAAGTAGATCCCCTTGCTCTTCGCAAGCACTTCCTGCCGGTTGATGAACAGCCCGTTCCCAACCTCACGCCGGCAGAGTATGCCTTCGATCGCTATTCGCGGGCACTGTCGTTCCGCGGTGACTTCAACTTCCGCCAACATTTGAGGAAGTCGCTGCAACGTAAAATCCAACACCAGGTC
>CBIHMX010000189.1:0-5640 GCA_966211115.1 uncultured Gemmatimonadaceae bacterium
CATACCGCAGTCCTTCGACCAGGTTGCGAACGACCGGGACCGGAACGCGCGAGACGGCCGTGGGCCGGTGCCTGACGACGGCCATCGCCGACAGCGCCACGATCACGAACACGAGGTTGATCGCGAGCGCCCATTGCGCCCCGAAGGCGGCGAACAGGACACCGCCTAACGCCGGACCGGCCACTGATCCCGCCTGCCAGGTCGAGCTCCGCCACGTGGCGGCGTTCGGGTACAGCTCCCGCGGCACGATCTCGGCCACGAGTGCGCTGCGGGCTACCTGCAGAAAGCTGCGGGCGGCACCGCAAGCACCGAACACCACGTAAAACGGCCAGATCCGCGACGGAACCGGCGTCACCAGCGCCATCACGAATAGCGCCAGCGCCGCACCCAGCAGGACCACCAACGAGAGTAGCGAAACCAGCCGTCGATCGTGGCGATCGACGACATGACCGGCGTACAGGGCGACCGCCAGGAACGGCACGACCTCACTCAGGCCGAGCAGACCAAGCGACAACGGATCCTGCGTGAGTTGGTAGATCTCCCAACCCACCACGACCAGCTGCACCTGCGCCGCCATGACCATCGACAGAATGCTGACCACGAACCAGCGGAATGACACATGGCGAAAAACCGCGTACGGATCGTGGACGGGCATTCAGGGCAGGGAGAGTAGCGACCGGTATCGGCTACCAAGTCGTGACACTTGGTCCTGAAATCTGTCTCTCGGCCTGCAACTGTCACAGCGGCGCCGGGCAATGGACCGCCGATAGCGGCGCAGAGAAGCGCGTCTGCTCCCCAGTCGCAATCTCCGGTGCTGTTCTGCAGCACCGTTCTCAGGACGAATCCCGGTCCGCGGGAATCCGTCCCCGCGCCCGCGCGAGGTGCCGGGCGCGGGGCCCTGCCCTAACGCGTCAGTCCTTCCTCTCGCGCCGCATCCCGGACGACGGCCTGGACCTCGGGGAGCGCGCGTTCGATGACTCCCTCGACCTTTTCGGTCGTGGACGCCACCTTTTCCCGCGCCTTGTCCATGAGGCGATCACGCTTGTCGCCGACCAGCTCGACCTCGCGCCGGGTACGTGGCGCGGACATGCCGACCGCCAGACCTAACGCCAATGCCACCGCGCCGAGCGCCACCGGATTCTCCTGGTACTTGTGCTCGACCCGGTCGCTGGCGGCGCGTGTCCGGTCACGAACCTGGTGCATGGCCGCATCGGCGCGCCGGCCGATGCTTTCGCCGGCTTCCTTCGCGCGGTCCGCTACCCGGTGCGCCGTCTCCTGCGCGGAGTGGGCCATCCTCTGCGTTGCGTCCTGGGCCTTGTCGGCCATTCCGTGGACGCCTTCCGCGATCCCGGCCCCAGCCTCACGAAGACGAGAGGAGTGACGCTCGTTCGAGTCGGCGTCGAAGACTTCCTCGCCGTCGTAAAAGCGTCGCGGCTCTTCCTTTCGGTCGCGCCCCGCCAGCAACAGCCAGCCGATGCCAGCCGCCGCCATGGCCGCCGGGAGCGGGTTTTCCCGCACGGTCTCGGCCAGGCCCCGTCCTGTTTGGTTGATGCGTGCCTTGGTGTTGTTCGCCATATGCTGCACCCTTCCGATGGTTGCCTCGCGCAGGCTGTCCTTCGCCCGCTGTGCGAGATGAGATGGATTCAGTTGTGCTCCAAGCGCCTCGACGGTATCGCCGAGTCGCGCACGCGTGCGTTCGATGTCGCTCCGGATGGCGGCGGTCCTGGAGTCTCCGCTGCCGCTCGCCGGATCAAACTTTTCCGCCGTCATATTGTTTCCGGCCAGGACTCCAGATCGGACCCCGGGCGCGGTTCCATGACGACGGTTGATGGCACTTCGCGATCCGTCAGCCTGTCCGATGCGCGGTCCCTCGACCGCTCCTCGCCTTCCCGCGAGCTCTTGAGAAAGCGCGCGGCGAGCAATCCAACCGCGAAAGCGGAACCGATGAAGACGGCCGGACGCCGGCGCGCGAAGTCCTCGACTTCGTTCATCATCTCTCGTACATCGGCCCGTTGCACATAGTCGGCCACCCGCTCGATCTGTCGCGCGGCACGTTCGACATATTCGCCGGCCATGGGCTGGTCGCCGTCGCGGAGCTGCGAGCCGGAATTGAGCAGCGTCGATGCCACGGTGCTGAGCGTGGTGGCCGCGTCCTGGCGCGATCGCTCGATGCGATCCTGGGCCGTCGACTGCGCCTTGCTGGCCAGGTCACGTGCTCCGTCGCTGGCTTTGCGGCCGAGTTGCGCCGCCTGGTCCTTGAGGGCCGGAGCCGCTGGCGCCGGGAGGTCCGCCGGTATCCGGTCCGGATCCTTTCCCGTCGTCGCAGCCGACTGGCCCTGCCAGGTTCTCTGATCACCGGTGTCTTGCGTCGCCATGATCCATCTCCACGTTAGGCGGTGAGTTCTTCCTTGAAGGCACGTACCTCTTCCTTTCCCCACGCGGCGTCGCGTGCCAGCGACGCTCGCGTGTCGGGCAGGCTTACGTTGCGGCGTGACAGGGCCGCTCGGCCGCGCTGCACCATCAAACCGGAAATCGCCAGGAGCGCCACGCCAACCACGAGCGTTGCGATCGCCCAGGAACCGATGGCGTTTGCCAGGATGACCACGAGGAACGCGGTCAGCGCCAGCAGGCCCGGCAGCGCGACCAGAGCCGCCACCGCGAAGACGACCGCCGCCTTGCGGACGGATTCGAGCGCCTCCTGCAGGTCGGTTCGGGCCAGGGCGACTTCCTGCTGCACGAGATGCGAGGCGTCTGCCGAGAGCCGTCGAAAGAGCTCGCCAATGGTTATGTCATCGGTGGCTGGGGTTCGTTCCGGTACGCCGTTCGTGCGGCCAGTGCGGTTGTGTTCGCGAAGGATCGTTTCGGTGCGATTCATGCCATGCTCTCCGGCTCAACCGGTGTCGGTCACCATTTCATTCCGGGGGTGCGATACACCGCGTTCAGGCGGCTGATCCGCGACCGGCAGCCGGACCCTAACGAGCATGTCCGAAACAGGCACAGCCACTGCGTGCGCTGCGCCGATGACCTGCCCCCGGAGAGGCACAGGGAGATGCGTCGTGCGCGGAATGTTCGTCAGGCAGGTGCTCTGCTACCGTGGACGGACGTGCCACTGGAGAATTTCATGGACGTGACTCGCGCCATCACCGTCGGCCATCCGCGCGACGTGGTCTACGCTTTCTGGCGGGACTTTGAGAACCTGCCCCGCTTCATGTATCACCTCGAGTTCGTCGAGAATCTTGGTAGCGGCCGCTCGCACTGGGTCGCCAAGGCTCCGGCGGGCCGATCCGTTGAATGGGATGCGGAAATCGTCGAGGACGTTCCCGGCGAGCGCATTTCGTGGCGTACCGTCAATCAGGATAACGATATCGCCCACAGCGGCAGCGTCTCGTTCGTGACCGCACCTGGGGCGCGCGGTACCGAGGTGCATGTCAGGCTCAGGTATGACCCGCCAGGCGGGAAGATTGGTGCGGCCATCGCAAGGCTGTTCGGCGAGGAGCCGGGACAGCAGATCGCCGACGACCTGCGACGGTTCAAGCAGGTCCTCGAGACCGGAGAGGTCGTTCGCTCCGAGGCGAGTCCCGACGGCGCCGGCCAGGGCATCAGGCGGCAGAAGCCAGCACAACCATCGGAAGCGAGTTCCCCCTCGCGCGCGTCACTCTGAAACGGGAGCCACCATGCAAGCCGCGTGCTGGATGGGAAGACAGGAAGTCGAAGTCCGCGACGTTCCTGATCCCGTCATCATGAACTCCCGCGACGCCATCGTACGGGTCACGTCGACCGCGATCTGCGGGTCCGACCTGCACCTCTACAACGGCTACATCCCGACGATGAAGAAGGGTGACATCCTCGGCCACGAGTTCATGGGCGAGGTGATGGAAACGGGATCGGCCGTGAAGAACATTCTGCCCGGCGACCGGGTCGTCGTGCCCTTCTGCATTGCCTGCGGCATGTGCTGGTCATGCCAGCAGGGACTGACGTCTGCGTGCGAGAATTCGAACCCGAGCGGCACGACCCAGGAACGGCTCTGGGGACATTCCGGGTCGGGCGCATTCGGCTACTCGCACCTCACCGGCGGCTTCCAGGGCGCGCAGGCCCAGTTCGTCCGCGTTCCATTCGCGGATTTTGGCGCGCTCAAGGTCAACGGACTGCCTGACGAGAAGGTGCTCTTCCTCGGCGACATCCTTCCGACCGGCTACATGGCGGCCGAGATGTGCAACATCATGCCCGGTCAGGTCATCGCAGTCTGGGGATGCGGACCCGTCGGCCAGTTTGCCATTCGGTCCGCCTTCCTGCTTGGCGCGGAACGCGTGATCGCCATCGACCGGTTCGATTACCGCCTGGAGCTGGCGCGTCAGGCCGGCGCGGATACGATCGACTACAGCCAGGTCGACGGTCATCTCGACGTGCTTCGCGAAATGACGGGCGGTCGCGGACCGGATGCCTGCATCGATGCCGTCGGCCTCGAAGCGCATTCGGAAGGCCTGCAGCATGCCTACGATCGGGTGAAGCAGGCCGTGCGGCTCGAGTCGGATCGTCCGATTGCGTTGCGCGAGGCGATCATGGCCTGTCGCAACGGTGGCATCGTGTCGGTGGTCGGCGCCTACGGTGGACTGATCGACAAGTTCCCGATGGGTGTCGTCATGAATCGCGGCCTGACCATTCGCAGCAGCCAGACGCCGGTGCATCGCTACATGCGGCCGTTGCTGAACCTGATCGAGAACGACGAGATCGATCCGAGTGTGATCATCACGCACCGGCTGCCCCTGTCCGAAGCGGCTCACGGCTACGACATCTTTCTCAACAAGGAAGACCGCTGCGAGAAGGTGGTGTTGACGGCCTGACATCCGCTCCAGCCGTTCCGATTTGATCAGCGCGCTGTCATTGTTCTCTCGGACCGTGTCTGCCAACCGCTGATCGTCGGAGGCTGATGCCAACTGGTGTCGCGCGAGGCCTGAGCGTGTGGATAGTCCTGCTCGCGTGCTGCGCCCGCGTAACAGCGGCGCAGCAGCCGGCGGTGAGGCTCGAACCCCTATCCCCGTTTTCCGCGCGAAAGGCGGAAGCGCTGTTGCGGAATCACCTGCCGTGCCTCGGGTGCCACAGGCTCGGACGTGACGGCGGCGCGATCGGTCCCGATCTCACGACCGTCCGCGAGCGGCGGTCGCCGGCCTATATCGCGGCGATGATCGCTGACCCGCAGCGCCTCGTGCCTGGCTCGGTCATGCCGAAGACGCGCATGCCTGACGCGACCCGCGACCTCATCGCCCGGTTCCTGGCGTCGCAACCGGGGAACGCGCCCGATACGCCGTTGCCAGCGCCGGGGCCGCCCGTTGTTCCACCGGAAACCGACGGTGCGGCGCTTTACGCAAAATGGTGCGTGTCGTGTCACGGCCGCACTGGCCGCGGCGACGGACCTAACGCGGCGAACCTCCCGGTGAAACCGGCGGCCCACGCCTCGCGTGAGGCCATGTCGGCCCGCCCGGATGATTCGTTGTTCGACACCATCGCCGGCGGCGGTGCGATCATGAACCGGAGCGCCCGCATGCCGTCGTTCGGAGCGACGCTCACGCCTCAGGAGATCCGGGCTCTCGTCAGGCATATCCGGTCGTTGTGCCGCTGTGAGGGACCGGGGTGGAGCCGCCC
>CBIHMX010000190.1:0-5639 GCA_966211115.1 uncultured Gemmatimonadaceae bacterium
GTATACATCTGCGCCGTTTCTGCGGCGCCCGCAAACCGGATGAAAACCTGGCGGCGCCCTGCCCATACGCCCTGCCGCTGAATCCCCGACGGAATCCCGGCCAGCGCGGCCGCCAGAACTGGTGTTGCACCCATCGTCTTACTTTCTCCCATCTTGAGTCGCGAGTCGGACAATCCGCTCGCAGAGGTCAGGGAACGTGATTCCCGCCGCGGCTGCCGCCTGCGGAATCAGGCTCAATTCCGTCATGCCTGGTAGCGTGTTGGCCTCGAGACAGAAACAACCACCGGAATCGTCCAGACGGAAGTCAATCCGCGCGTAGCCTCTCAGCTTCAGCGCCCTGAACGCCAGTTGCGCCTGCTCCTGCACCAGTTCGGCTATCGCAGGGCTGAGACGAGCGGGGAACTCCTCGACCGCCATGCCCTGCGTGTACTTGCACTCGTAATCGTAGAGCTCATGCTTGGGGATGATCTCACCAATTGGAAGTGCCTCATTTCCGAGAATGCCGACCGTGAGCTCGCGCCCGGCGATGAATTGCTCGATCATCACTTCGTCATCGTAACGGAACGCCTCGGCGACAGCGGGCTCGAGGTCCGCCGGGTCGCGAACCAGCGTTAGGCCGACGGTCGAACCCTGCTTGGACGGCTTGACGATCACCGGAAGTCCAAGTCGTGTTTGCACCTCGTCTGCCGTCGCGGGCGCCATCAACCAGTCTGGTGTCGTTACCCCGTTGTCGCGGAACAGGCGCTTGGAAAGATCCTTGTCCATCGCCAGTGCGCTGCCAAGCTGGCCCGTGCCCGTGTACCTGACGCCACAGAGATCGAACAGCGCCTGCAGGGTGCCATCTTCGCCCTGCCCCCCATGCAGCGCCAGGAACACCACATCGGCATCCCGCACGTCGGGCAGTGTGCCAAGTGACGGCGACAGCGACCGTTTCGACATGTCCGCCAATGCCTCGAGATCTGGCGGAGCCTGCTGCACACCGGCCGCCAGGAGTGCCCGTTCGGAGGCCGCATCGATGACGCCGGCCGCCGTATCGAGGGATGTGACGTCGTGTCCGCGAGACCGGAGCGCCGCGGCGATGCGCAGTCCCGACGCAATCGACACGTCGCGTTCGGCGGACGTGCCACCCATCAGTACGGTGATCTTCACGCTGTTCGAATTGCCTCGTGGCCGCTGATCAACGCTTCTCCGGTAATGTATCCCGGCGCTGTGAATCGGGCGGTACCCGGAATTTCACGGGAAGGACGACCGTCCTTCCCACGCGCGCGCCTTCACTGCGCGCGGGTTGGAACTGCAGGTACGGCGCGCCGGCCACCGCCGCCGAATCGAACGCGGCGTGCGAAGACGGCTCGGCGACGGACGTCGACTCGGGAACGACCAGGCCTAACGAATCCACGAACAGCCGCAACCCGACGTCACCCTCGATGCGTTCCGCGTACAGCACCGGCGGATAGACGAAGGGCAGGTCCTGCGTCAGCAGTGCCGGGTCCGACGAATCGGTGTCCTCGTCGGTCTGGCCCGCGCATGCCGCCACCGCCGCCAGCAGTGCCACGAATGCCAGGGACAAGCAGCGTTCGCGCCTCACGAACGCGCCTCGTGCGACAGGCGCTTCAGTTCGTCGAGCGTTTGCAGGGCTTCGAGTGGGGTCATGGTGTCGGTATCAATGTGCTTCAATCGCTCCACGACCGGATGTGATTCAGCGAACAGTCCGAGCTGCGCGGTCATCTCACCCGGGATTGCGCTCGGTACACCCCGGCCATCCCGCCCCGACAATCCAGCGGCGAGCTGCTCGCCCTCGAGTAGTCTCAGGACCGCCCGCGCTCGCTGGATGACGGGCGCCGGCAGCCCGGCCAGCCGGCCGACCTCGATGCCATACGAGCGGTCCGCTCCGCCGGGCTGCAGGCGGTGCAGGAACACCACGTCATCACCGGATTCACGGACCGCGACATTGAAGTTCCTGACCGCGGACAATTCGTCGGCCAGCTGCGTGAGTTCATGATAGTGCGTCGCGAAGATCGTCTTGCAGCGCGCCCGATCGTGAAGGTGTTCGCTCACGGCCCAGGCGATGGAGACGCCATCGTACGTCGACGTGCCGCGGCCGATTTCATCGAGCAGCACGAGGCTGCGTTCGGTCGCGAGGTGCAGGATGGCGCTCGTTTCAGCCATCTCCACCATGAAGGTGGATTGGCCGCGCACGAGGTTGTCGCTCGCGCCGACGCGCGTGAAGAGGCGATCGACCAGTCCGATCCGGGCGCGGGTCGCGGGCACGAACGCGCCGGCCTGCGCCAGGAGCACGATGAGGCCGACCTGTCGCAGCACGGTCGACTTGCCCGCCATGTTCGGGCCGGTGAGGATGATCATGCGCGCGTCCGGTCCCAGCCTGACGTCGTTCGGGATGAAGCGATCGCGCGCCATCATCCGCTCGACGACCGGGTGGCGCCCTCCAATGATCTCGAGATCATATCAATCGGTGATGACGGGCCGCACGTACGACTCGGTTTCGGCCACCTGTGCGAACGACGACAGCACGTCGAGCGTCGCGACGCGCGCCGCGGCAAGCTGCAGCCTCGTGATCTGGCCCGACACTCGCGTCCGCAGAGACTCGAAGAGTTCGCGTTCGCGCCGCTCGATTTCTTCCGTCGCGCCTAACACTTTCTCTTCGTATTCCTTGAGCGCCGGCGTGACGTACCGCTCGCCGCCCGTCAGCGTCTGGCGGCGCTGATAGTCCGGCGGAATGAGATGCCGGTTGGCGTTGCTGACCTCGATGAAGTACCCGAAGACGCGGTTGTATCCGACCTTGAGCGAGGCGATGCCGGTCCGCTCGCGTTCCGACGACTGGATCCCGGCGATGGCATCCTTGCCGCCGTCACGCAGCGACCGGAGCGCATCGAGGTCCGGATCAATCCCCTGCTGGAACGCGTCTTCGTCGCCAAGCGCAGCCGGCGGTCGCTCGACGAGTTGCGAGGTGATGTCATTCGCGACGTCGTCACAGCGGTCCCACTGGTCGAGGATGCCCGCGAGCACCCCGGCGCGACCGATCGCCGCGACGGCTTCCCCCAGCCCCCGCATCCTCGAGAGTGACTCGCCAAGATGACGCAGCTCCCGCGGGTTGACGCGTCCGGCGGCGGTCTTGCCCGCCAGCCGTTCGATGTCCCGCATCCCGTCGAGCAGGTCGGACACGGCCAGCCGGGCGATGGGGCGCTCGACCATTTGCGCCACGGCATCGAGGCGCTGGTCGATGCGCTCCACGGACAGCAACGGCGCCAGCAGCCACTCGCGAAGCCGTCGTGCGCCCATCGGCGTGCGCGTGCGATCGAGCACGCCGACCAGGGTTCCGGCGCGCTCGTTGGCGCCACCGCGCATCGATTCGACGATCTCGAGGTTCCGTCGCGTCATCTCGTCCAGCGGCATGGCGTCGCCGGTGACCTCGACGAGGGGGCGCATGAGGTGCGGCACGCCGCCAGGCTGCAACTCGCACAGGTACCGCATGACCGCACCCGCCGCGCCGAGGGCGGCGGCGTGCGTGGCGTCGAGTCCGAGTCCCTCGATGGAATGCAGCCCGAACTGGCGCGCCAGCTCCTCGCGTCCGACGTCAGCTTCGAATTCCCAGGCTTCGCGTTCAGTGAGGAGCGCGCCATCCGTCGACAGCGCGGCGGTGTCGCCGCCGCGCGCCAGCAGCACTTCGCGCGGCGCCAGGCGGGCCACCAGCGCCGGTCCATCCTGCGCCTTGGCGACCAGCAGGCGGAAGGCGCCGGTCGAGACGTCGACGGCGGCGATGCCTAACGAACCATCCTTCGCCGCGACCGCGCAGAGAAAGTTGTGCCGCTCGCCCTCGAGCAGGTCGTCCGAAAACGCGGCGCCGGGCGTCACCGTCTCCACCACCTCGCGGCGGACGATGCCTTTCGCCTGGCGCGGATCTTCCACCTGTTCGCAGATCGCGACCCGGTGTCCCTTCTGGACGAGCCGCCGGAGATATTCGGTGAGCGCCTTCACGGGCACGCCGGCCAGCGGCACTTCCGACGCGCCGCCGTTGTTCCGCGACGTCAGCGTGAGGCCGAGTTCCCGCGACGCGACCTCGGCGTCGTCGTAGAACATCTCGTAGAAGTCGCCCATCCGGAACATGAGGATGGCGTTGGCGTGCTGCGACTTGATCTGCTGGTACTGCTGCATCAGCGGCGTCGCCTCGCGGCTCATGGACGCTCGGCCTCGACCACGATGCCGTTGACCTTGGCGGCCCGCATCCGGCCTAACGCGGCTACCGCTTCCGCCCGCGTGGGGTAGCGACCAACGCGAACGCGCCACGGCGCGCGAGTGCCAACGATGCGCACCTGGAAGCCACGCTGGATCAGCCGGTCGGCCAGCGTCATGGCGTCGCGCTGGGTGTTGTACGCGGCAACCTGCACGGACCACTCGGTGGCCGTGGTCGCGGCGGGTGGCGTCGTGGGAGTTGGCGTGACGGGACTGGTCGTCGTGTCCACTGGCGGCAGCAGCGCGCACTGTCCGATGAAGTAGTCGAACTGGTTGCGAAGCTCGATGTCGCCGGCGGGAATCTTCGATCGGGCCGACTGCAGCGTCGCACACCCGGCGGGGTCGCGATCCTCGATCGCCAGCCGCCCGCTCCAGAGACTGGCCCGCGGTACGTGCCGGCCGCTGGGGTAGTCGCGGAGCAGCCGGTCGAACCGCCGGCGAGCCGCTGTGCGATCACCTCGCGCGAACTCGAGCTGCGCCAGCGCGAGCAGCGCATCCGGCGCGCGTGGACTGAGCGAATGCTCGATCGAAATGCGGAGATAGTCCCGTTCCGCGTCGGCGGCGTTCGGTGCCGACGCGGCGCGCCAATACAGCATGTCGGCGGTGCGCGGCGAGTCTGGCGTCGCGGCCGCGAAGAGCGAGTCCACCAGCACGCGCGCCGCCGCACGGTCACCCGCCACGACAAGTCGCTCGACCCGCATCAGCGAGCTGTCCACGTCCTGCGCCAGAGCCGGCGTCGCGGCCAGTACCACCGCCAGGCCAATCCGCGCCAGTGTCCGAATCGTCACGCCGCCTTCCGCTCCGGGTTCGCGCACAGTGACAGCACGAGTGATGTCACCAGTTGCTCTTCCGATGAGACACGCGATTCCTTCGCGGCGATGTCCGCGGCCAGCAACTCGTTCATCGCGCGCGTGAGTTCGGCCGACGTCCAGCGCGGGATAGCGCGCTGCCACGCAGCCACCGCGTCGCCCCATTTTCGCCCCGTGAAGGCCTTCCCCTCCTTGAGCAGGGCGAACAGACCGCGATCGATCCCCGCTGCGGGGACTCCTCTATCGCGGGCGGCCCGTCCCCAGGCAATCGCTCCCATTTGCGTCGCGAGCGCCATGATGAAGGTGACTGCGTTCGCCTTGGGCTGGGCGAGGACCACGGGGATGAGCGACAGGGCCTTGCTCGCATTTCGCTCGGCTACCGCGTCGACCAGGTCCGGCATTGTCTCCCCGCTTCGCACGCCCACCACGGCGCGCACCGCTTCGTCGTCGATGGCGCCACCGGCAGTGTAGCTCGCCAGTTTATCCAGCTCCGAAGCCAGCGCCGCCAGATCGGCGCCCACCGCCTCGTACAGCAGGACAGCCGACGACTTGCCGACGGTGACGCCTAACGCGGTCCGGGCA
>CBIHMX010000191.1:0-5634 GCA_966211115.1 uncultured Gemmatimonadaceae bacterium
GGTCGAGGCTCTCCGGATCCCACCTGACGGTTCCCGGTTGCCCCAACCCGCCTAACCGCAGGGGCACATCGTACGCGGCCGGCCCCCGGGAGAGGAGTTCACCCGGCGTGAGGAAGAAGACGACATTCTTGTCGATGCCTCCATACAACAGGAAGGCAAACGCGGCCACGATCACCACCACCGCGACCACCAGCGCCGATTTCCTGCGTCCAGCCGCACTGCTCATGTTTGCCTCCCATCGCGTGACGCCTCATCGAGGCGCCGCCGCGCGTCGCGCGTGACGCGCATCAGGCGAATGCCGTACCCGATCAAGCCGGCCCACATGACGATGTAGGCGGCAGCAAGGAATCCATTCTGGTCAGGCACGATCGCGGCCCTCCAGCGCAAAGCGCTCGGCGATGTGCTCGGCCGCGCGTTCCGTCTGCGCTGCCTGGTATCGCTTCATGATGAAGTATATGAGGAGCAGGAGGAGCGCGATGCCGTTGGTCCGCAGTCCAATTACGTACTCCGGGTCCACCGTGCTCGGACTGGACTGCATCTGGTGCAACGTCCGCCACCATTTCACGGACATGTACACGATGGGGACGTTGAGCGCCCCCAGCAGGCCGACAGCGGCGCTCCACTGCGCACGCCGGTCGGAGTCCTCCACGAACGACCGCAGGGCGAGGTACCCCACGAAGACCAGGAACAGCACCGCGGTCGACGTCAGGCGCGGATCCCACGTCCACCATACTCCCCAGGTTGGCCGGCCCCAGATCGATCCGAGCGCCAGCGTGAGTCCGGTGAACAACGTCCCGACTTCGGCGGCAGAAGCCGCGAGCAGGTCATGTTTTTCCTGACCCTTCCAGAGGTACAGCAGGCTGGCGACCGCCACGACGAAAAACGCCATGAACGCATTCCAGGCCGACGGCACGTGCACGTACATGATCTTCTGCAGGTCCCCCATGTCCCGGTCGGGGGGACTCGTGAGGACCCCGTGCGCCTGCGCGCCGATGACCGCGACGAGAGCCAGGACGCCGAACCAATCCAGCCACCTTGCCTTCATCACGGCGATGTCGGTCTCCAACGGAACCGCGTGTGTCATGTCAAACCTCGATCACGTGATCGAACACCAGAAACGACGCGACCACGAAGATCACGTCGAACATCGCCAGCAGCCGGATCCAGGCGCCCGCATCCTGCATGGGATCGCCGGCCAGCAACGCCGACGTCGCTTCCGATGACGCCAGCAGTACCGGCACCAGCATGGGGAAGAGGAGCAAGGGCAGCAACACTTCGCGCGCTCGGCTGCGGCTCGCCATCGAAGCATAAAACGTTCCGAGCGCGACAAAACCGATGCTGCCCAGCAGCAGTACACCGGAGGCCGGGAGCCATCCTCCGGGCGCCCTCACCTGGAACAGGACGATGGCGACAGGCACCACGATCGCTTCCACGAGCAGCACGAAGAGGAGGTTCGCCACCAGCTTGCCGGCAAAGATCGTCCACCGCGGCGCGGGATAGAGGAGCAATGGCTCGAGGGCGGCGCCGTCCAGTTCGAGCTGGTACGATCGATTGAACGCCAGCACACCGGCGAACAGGATCGCCAGCCACAACGCCCCGGCGGCGGCGTTCCGCAACGCCTCGGCGTCCGGGCCTAACGCGAAGCCGAAGAGGAGCAGGATCAGGACACCGAGGAACGCCACGGCGTTGAAGCCGGCTTTCGAACGGCGTTCGGTCGTCAGGTCCTTCCAGACGATCGCGCGGACGCGGCGCAGGTCGTGACCCAGGGCCATCAGCGAGCCACCACCGCCGGTTCGAGCTGGGCCTGGCTGCCTGACGAGTCGCCATCGATGACCACACCGCGGCCGAGTTCCACGACGCGATCGAGTACGTGTTCTCCCTGACGGCGATCATGCAGCACGACCAGCGCCGAGCCTCCGTTCGTTCGCGCTTCCTGGATGACGGTGTTCACGAGTTCGATGCCGGCGGGATCGAAGTTGTTGTACGGTTCGTCGAGCAGCAGCAGCCGAGGCGCACCCAGGATCAGCCGCGCCAGCGCCAACCGGCGCTGCATGCCGGCGGAAAATCCCCTGATCCGTTCGTCTCGCGATCCCCAGAGGCCCACGCGCTCGATCGCCGCTGGAATCCGGCCTTCCTCGACACCCAGCATCCGCGCCGCGAACAGAAGGTTCTCGTGCGCCGTCAGGTCGTCGTACAGACCCGGGGCGTGCGCCAGGAACCCGATGTGCCGGCGTACCTCCACGGCGTCCTTGACCAGGTGCTGGCCGAAGACCCAACCCTGTCCAGCCGACGGCCTGAGTGCGGTGGAAACGACGCGCAGCAACGTGCTCTTTCCACTGCCGTTATGTCCCATGATCCCAACGACTTCACCGGGTTCGACGCGGAGCGAAATGCCACGGAGCGCCCAGCGCGTGCCGAACCGGCGCGCGACGCCCTGAGTCAGTAACGGGACTTGTGTGGTGGGGCTCAACGTCGAAAAAACGGGGGGTTGGGAACGCCCTAAACGTACTGTCGAGTCAGGGCAGTTGCCGACGCCAGATCTGCCCCTGATTGACGGTTGACCCGGCCTTTAGCTTGGGCTCGTCCCGACCCCGACTCCGCCGAGTGTCACTTCCCGCCCAACGTCCAGACGAAGTAAAGCTCGCTCGCTCGTTCTATCGGGAGCCGAGCGGCGTCGTGTCGCGCGACCTGTCGTTGAAGGACTTGTCGGCGTGCGTGAAGGACGGCCGCGGGCCGCTGTGGGTGGACATCGACACCACCGCTCGCCAGCAGCTTGCGTTGCTCGAGAAGGTTTTTGGTTTCCATCCGCTGGCCATCGAGGACGTGCTCAACCCGAGCAGCCGGGCCAAGGTGGAGGCGTACGACGGCTACCTGTTCGTGGTACTCCGCGCCGTGCGACTGGACCAGGAGACCCCGGATCCGTACGACCTCGAGACCGAGAACGTGCACTTCTTCATCGGGTCGAACGTCCTGGTGACGGCACACAGCGGGCCGTCGAAACTCGTCGACTCGGTGGCGGAGCTGCTGATCCGGAACGGAGACCTGATCGGTCGCGGGCCCGGTCGCCTGGCGCACCAGTTGATGGACGCCGCGGTGGACTCGTTTTTTCCGGTGCTCGACCGCATCGACGACTTCATCGACTCCCTCGAGGAGCGCGTCTTCCAGGAGTTCAGGGAAGAAGCGCTGCGCGACATCTTCTCCGTCAAGCGGATGGTGCTCTCGCTGCGCCGCTACCTCGCGCCCGAGCGCGAAATCTTCAACGTGCTCACCAACCGGCCGTCGCCGTTCCTGACACCGGACATCCAGCTCTACTACCGGGACATCTACGATCACGTCCTGCGCATCAACGATGCGCTCGACACGTATCGCGACCTGCTGAGCAGCACGATGGAGAGTTACCTCTCGCAGGTGTCGAACAAGCTCGGCCAGGTGACGAAGGGTCTGTCGCTCGTCGCAACGATGTCGGTGCCGTTTGTGGTGGTGAGCGGGATGTGGGGCATGAACTTCGTCCGGATCCCGCTGGCAGAGAACGCCTGGGGATTCGAGATCATGCTGCTGGTCCAGCTCGCGTTAGGCATCGGGCTGGTGTGGCTGCTGAAGAAGAAGGGACTGTTTTGAGACAGAGGGCATGGGGCATGAGACCTGGGGTAGAGGGCGGAGGGTCGCCAATGCTGGAATCCACCTTGACTCTCAGGGAACGGGACCCTTCCACGCCGCGAGGCCGAGTTCGCACACCAGGCAGAGCAACGCCATCGCGAGCGGCCAGCGGTATAGCTCCGTGTAGCGCGTGTAGATCTTCGTTCGCACTGGTGTGCGCTCCAGGCGATCGATCTCCGACGTGATCCGGTCGAGCGCCTCGGCGTCGCGCGCGCGGAAATAGCGGCCGCCGGTGCGCTGCGCGACTTCGGTCAGCAGGGCGTCATCGATTTCCACCGGCCGGTTTTCGTATCGGAGGCCGAACACGCCCCTGCCCACCGGCACCGGCGCCATGCCTTCGGTGCCGACTCCGATCGCATAGATCTTCACCCCGATCGCGGCTGCCGCCTGTGAAGCCGTGCGCGGATCGATCGCGCCGCGGTTATTCACGCCGTCGGTGAGCAGCACGATCACGCGCGAACGTCCGGGCGCACCGCGCAACCGGTTCGCGGCGGTCGCGATCGCGGTGCCGATTGCCGTGCCGTCGTCGAGCTGTCCTGGCTGCAGGTTGTCCACGGCGGCCAGCACCACCGGATAATCCGTCGTCAACGGCACCTGCGTCAGCGCTTCACCAGAAAACGCAACGACACCGATCCGGTCGCTGTTCCGCCTCGTTATGAACTGCTTCACCTTGTCGCGCGCGACCTCGAGGCGGTTCTGGGGCTGGAAATCCTCGGCGAGCATCGAACTCGAGATGTCGAACGCGATGACGATGTTGATGCCCTCGGCATTCGACTGCGCGGTCCGGCCGGCGGCCCGGGGACGGGCGAGGGCGATCACCAGGCCGGCAATCGCCAGGCTTCGCAACACCACCAGCGTGCGCGCGACGCCGAGCCCGGCGCGCGGCAGCTTCGCCAGCAACGCCGTCCGGGAATAGATGATGGCGCCACCCGGTCGCCGGCGCCGCCACCACCACCACACCGGGAGCACCAGCAGCAACGCCAGTGCGTACGGACTGTGGAAGTCGATCACGGGGAAGCTGGGAAGGTTGGCGAAAAGCGCTTCGAACATCCGCTGGATTGGGGTGAATGGGGGCTTCTGGCAGACCCCGCCGCACGCAAGATCGACAGGGGACAGACAGACTGGAAGTCAAATGGTGCCAAGCGTTTCGTGCCGGGACAGCATCGCAACGCCGACGACCCTTGCGCGTCATCAGTTACGAGCGGCTATTACCTGCCCCGCCTAACACGCCCGAAATGCATCCTGATCGCCGACGCCTGGTTGCCGCTGCCGCCGCCACACTGCTGACAGTGGGCTCCGGAGTGCTCGTCGGCGGTACCCTGGTCAGGAGCTCGTGGCTCACGATCGCCGGCGCCGTGATGCTGGTGGGGGCAACGGCGGTCTTCAACCTGGCACTGGGGATTCCTGCGGACGCGCCGCCAGCCGCCGGGTCACCGGCGCCGTCGTCGGCGCCGTTCGAGGTACCGCTTTTCGAGCGGATTTCGGACCCGGTGCTGCTCGTCGATCGCGAGGGCCGGGTGCTTCGCGCGAGCGCGTCGACGGCCCGAACCCTGGGTCACCTGCCGGCCGCGCTCACCGGGCATTCCCTCGGCACGTTGATGCACGAGGATGATGCCGCCGCACTCGATCCATTCCTCAACGACGTCGTTTCCGGCGAAGAACCGGCGGCCTCGCCGCGCTGGCGGATGCGCCGCGCCGATGGTGGGTGGCAGTCGTTCCGCGCGGCCGCGACCAGCCTGCTCGACGAACCCGCCATCGCGGGCGTCGCCATCGTCCTCCGCGACGACACGACGGCTTCGACGATGGCGGACCTTCCGACGGATCCGCCCCTGCACGACGCGCTGACCGGGCTCGCCAACCGCGCGCTCTTCCGCGATCGCGTCGAACATGCACTCACTCGCGCGCGCCGGCTCCAGCTTCCGCTTTCCGTGGTGCTGCTCGAGTTCGACGACTTTCGCGTCGGCAGTGTCCGGGCGA
>CBIHMX010000192.1:0-5629 GCA_966211115.1 uncultured Gemmatimonadaceae bacterium
GTTTCCTTCCTCACGTTGTTCAGCAGCACCGGTTGCGTGCCGTAGTCCTCGAGCACGATGGTGTTGCTCTCCTTGTCCGGAATGACCTTGGCGAAGAGCGACATCTTGCCTTCCCCCTCGCCATTGGGGCCGATGCGCAGATCGATGACCGTGAACGGATAGTCCACGGTGCGCGGCCGATTGGTGGCCTCCCAGAAACTGATGTAGCGATCAGTCGCGAGCACCACCCGTTCCCCGCCGTCTCCACTCGGCTGCCTCCTGGCGAAGTGAAGGTCGTAGCCGATCGAGTCCGGCGTCCGGATGTAGCCGACGCGCGGCATGTCGCGAAGCGTCTCGAGCAGTGCGTCGGCTCCCTTCTCCATCAGGACAGCCATCAGCCGGTCGCGCTCGGCGTCCGTCGACCAGCGGTTGACGACCATCTCGACGGTGAGCGTCGTCCAGCGCGCGGGGCTGCCCATGTTGACAGCCAGCGCGGTATACCGCACTGGTGCGCTCTCGGTCTGTGCAGACAGTACACCCGCCAGCACCGTGAGCATGCCGGCGGACAGCCACGTGCGCCGTTTCAGAAGTTGCAAGGCCATCATAGGGGCTCCTTCAAGCGCACTACTTCGCCGTCACGTTGTCGGCGAAGATGTAGATGGGCTCGTCGGCCGCACCCAGCTTGACGCGCAAGCCCTCCGGCATCTCGAGAATGATCCCCTGGACCGACGTGTTGCCCCCTTCCTTGGCGCCCGACTTCTTGCCAGTCAGGACGAAGATTCGCTCGCCGCTGGGCAGGTTGATCCAGAATCCCTCGTCGGTGACCTTCGTAGCGATCGCGCCCTTCAGATCGACTCGCCGCCCGACCAGGCTTTTGTCGGTGGAGCGCGCCGCCTCGGCCGGATCCGTCACGGTTCCGGCGCTGCCCGCTGGTCCAGCGGTGCCGGGGGCGCCCGTCCCTGACGTGCCGACCGGCTGACCGGTACGCACGCGCAGGCTCAGGCCGCCCGGAGCCGCCGCCATGACGTCCGTCGCGACCAACACCGGCCTGGTCTCGATCTCGGCCTTGATCTTGGGATCGCTGCTGAGGATGTTCCAGTCCTGCTGGATCTTCGCGATCGGCACCTTCTGCACAACGCCCGTCACGCGCACGGGTGCGTCCGTGCGCACAATCGCGGCAAACGGTTCGGGCACGACGACTGGCAGCTCGCGCTCTGCGTCCACCCAGTCGCGCTCGTCAATCGTGAAGAGGTGCGGCCCAAGCACCCGGTCGACTTCCCCTTCGACGGTGACGGTCTTTCCCAGATAGCTCTCCGGCTTGTCCTCGAGCTCGTCCAAGTCGACCTTCTGCGCCTGTCCCGGCGCCTGCTGCTGCGGTTGTTGCTGTGGCTGTTGTGGCTGCGGTTTGGATGGGTCCTGCGCGGCACGCGCATTCACCTGGAAGGCCGTCAGTGCGGCTGTCACGGCAAGCGTCAAACAGAGCGTCACTTCTCGTCGCATGGTTCTCTCCATTCTGGTTGCTGCGGTTACGAGCGTGCTCACGCCGGCTTCGTCAACGTGAGAAAGTGCTGCTGGCCGTCGCGCGCGACCAGCACGAATGCGGTGCCGCCTGCCGGTACACGGCGCAACTCAGCGACCGCCTCGTCGACGTTTGTCACCCGGCGTCGATTCACTTCGAGGATCGCGTCGCCGGGCGCGAGGCCGGCGCGGGCCGCGGCGCTCCGCGGCGCGACGTCCATCACCACGACGCCGACACCCGGCGGCAGCTGCAGTTGCCGCGCGATCTGCGGGGTCACCGCGCCCAGGCTGATGCCGAACCCCTCGCCCGCATCCTGAGGGGCGCCGCCGTGCGGACGGTCGTCGGCGAACTCAAACGGCTCGATTCGGACGTCGAACGTCCTGTGCTGTTTGTCCCGTATGACCTTCACGGATACCTGGGACCCGGGCCGGCTGTTCACGACCATCCGGACCAGTTGGTCGCTGCTCCGGATCGGTTGGCCTTCGTACTCGACGATCACGTCGCCAGGCTCGAGTCCGGCGCGGGCGGCCGGCCCCTTCGGTTCGACCGACTGGACGAGCGCTCCGCGCTGTTCGGTCAGCCCGAGCTCATCGACCGCTTCAGGCGGCACGTTCGTAACCAGCACGCCGATCCGTCCGCGCGTCACCGTGCCTTGCTGCAGCTGCGGCAGCAGGTCGCTGACGACGTTGATCGGCACGGCGAAGCCGATGCCGACGTTCCCGCCGTTCGGTCCGGTGCTGAGAATGGCGGTGTTGATGCCGATGACCTCGCCGCGCAGGTTGAGCAGGGGACCTCCAGAGTTCCCGGGATTGATCGCGGTGTCCGTTTGCAGCATCTCCTGGATGCGTCCCTCGACCGGGAACGGCCGCCCCTTTGCGCTGATGACGCCGGCCGTGACGGTGTGCGTGAGATTGAACGGATTGCCGATGGCAACCACCCAGTCGCCGGGCGCGACCTGGGCCGAATCGCCGAACGTCGCCGTCGGCAGGTCGAAGGGAAGGTTCTCGACGATGCGAATGAGGGCGCTATCGGTCAGCGGGTCCCTGCCGATCACCTTGGCTTGGTAGGTCTGGCGGTCGTTCTCTCCAGGCCGGGCGAACAACCCCACTTCGATGCGAGAGGCGCCGGCGACGACGTGGTTGTTGGTAACGATCAAGCCGCTCTTGTCGATGATGAATCCGGAGCCCGCCCCTTCGAGCACCTCGTCGCGGGGTGGCCCCGGCCTCATCTCCGGTAGACCGAAGAAACGGCGGAACGGATCGTCGCCGCTGAAGAAGTCGCCGAGCGCCTCCGTTGAACGGCGCGCCTCGGAACGGATGTTCACCACCATCGGCGTCTGCGCTTCGGCAATCCGACGGAAAGTCTGGGCGTCAATCGCCCCGCTGACGGGGTCGCTGCGGCGCGGAGGTACGACGGACTCGAGGCCGGACGTCCCGACCGTCCGCAGTGTCACCGAGCGCTCCGCCTGCCTGCGCGCGAACGGCTGCGTCACCGCCAGGACGAGCGCCACGCCCCCCAGCCCGATGAGCAAGAATGCGACGAACAGTCGCCGTGAAGTCATGGGCACCTCACATCATCACGAGCACGAGGTGATGAAGTTGTGCGTCGGCGCCTGCCGCGCACCTCCACGTCCCGGGCGGGAGCCACACCGCCGTGAGCTCCTGCTCCGCCACGTCGCAGATCTGCACCGGCATCGCGTCCGAGCGGCGGAAGATGACCACGGCATCGACCGATCCCGGGGAACTCCCTGCGGGCACCAGCGAGGGTCGGCTTTCTCCTTAGCGACGTGTCGATCACAGCGTTCTCCTGTTGCCCCTTTTCGGTGCCGCGGCGTCGACGCTCACAACGACCAGGGCTGCGCGCGGCGCTTCGTGTAGCTCGCAGTTCGAATGTAACGATGGAGGGGGCATGCGAACAGCGCAAACGAGTTCCCGAGGAGCGGTGTCGATCCGATAGTAGAGACGGAACGACACGCGACCCGCGCTGTCGACTGCGGCTGCCGGACCTCGTGCGCGACGTGCGCCAGTACTGCTGTCGCCGAGGTTCGGGCGATGTCGTCCGAGATTGTCGAACGCTCCGCTCGCGTGTTCAGGTTCGGCACATCTCCTCGATGAACAGACGCTGCGCGAAGGAACTCGTTCGACCTGCTCTCACGTCGAACGGTGACGTTCTGAGGGCGGATTCACTTCACGGAGGGCAACCGCGACGGACACACGTACCGACGCCGAGATTCAGACCGACGTTTTGCGGAGCTGAAATGCGAGCGGCGCGTCCAGCCCAACGACATCGGCGTCGCCGTGAGAGACGGTGTTGTCACGCTCATGTGGATTCCTATCTAAAGAAGTGGTCTGCCGAGAATGCCGGGCACCGCGTCCGCGGGGTCAACGCCATCGCTAACGAGATCGAGGTCCGACTGCCCAGCTCTTCGGAGCGGACCCCCCGTAGTTCGACGTCGTGCAGTTGGCGCTGGTGAGCGGCGTGTCACGCGTGGGGAGCTTATCGCCGCGGAAGAATCCGATCGCGGTCTCCGTATCCGCCATCGTCGTAGACTGGCCGCGTCACCAGCGGAGGACCCGCATCGCAATTTCACGCCAGGGCCGCCCAGGCGCCCGTCCGCTGATAATGACGAAGTCGCCATGGCTGCGCACAGAAAGGATCGTTCATGCCCGCTCGACGCCGAGAGCCGCTCGCCAGGGAGCTCCCAGCGGAACTGCAGGTTGCCGCCACGAATGGCAGCAACCTCACCGATTCGCGCGGCCGGAAGTACATCGACTTCGTGATGGGCTGGTGCGTCGGGAATTTCGGCTGGCGCCCCGCGGCCACCACGAAAGCCATCGAACGCTTCAAAGGGCCCGACTACGTCTATCCCGGCTACTCGTATGCGCCGTGGACAGAACTCGCGCGGCTGCTCGCGTCGCTCGCTCCCCGGCCGCTGACGACCTGCTTCCGCACGACTGGTGGATCCGAGGCGGTCGACCTAGCGCTGCAGGCGGCGATGATCCACACCGGCCGCCGCGCTTTCCTCTCGCTCGAAGGCAGCTACCACGGCAACTCGCTGGGCGGCTTGAGCATCGGCGCGTCCGACAGCCGCGAGCGCATCAAGAACCTGCTGCCGCACTGCGGCAAGATCGCCCCGCCGCTCGACGCGAAGGCGCTGCGCCGGATCGAGGCGCGGCTGAAGCGGCGCGACGTCGCCGCGTTCGTCATCGAGCCGATCAGCATCAATCTCGGCGTCCTGATTCCAGACCACGACGTCATCCGGCGGGTCCGCGACATCTGCCGTCGTTACGGCACGCTGTTCATTGCCGATGAAGTCGCGAGCGGATTCGGCCGGACCGGCCGCCTGTTCGCTTGCGAGCACTTCGATCTCGACCCAGACATGCTGTGCGTCGCGAAAGCGATGAGCGGCGGGCTGGCGCCGATTGGCGCGATGATCGCGACCGCGCCGATCGCGAAGTCGATGGAGGAGAACGACGGGACCTTTTACTCAACCTTCGGCTGGCACCCGCGCAGCGTCGCCGCGGCGATCGCGACCCTGCGCGGCCTCAAGGCCAACCGGGCGCGCCTGCTCGCCGGCGTTGCGGAGATGAGCGAGTATTTCCGCGTCCGCCTGCTGCAACTCGAGTTCCACCGACCGGCGGCGGTTCGCATCCAGGGCCTTGCGATCGGGATCGATGTCGCCGACGACGAGTACGCAGACGCCATCCACGACAAGTGCCGCCGCAACGGGCTGCTTGTGTCGACCGAAGGATCGACGGTGCTGCTGTTGCCGTCTTTGGCGATCGACAAGCGGACCGCCGCGAGAGGGCTGGACATCCTGGAACGCTCGGTGTGATGCACGGCGGCAGGGTGGCAGCGCATCAGCGAGCCGCGGGTTTGTGAACAACCGCGCGATTCTTGACGCCACGTCGCAGTCGCATACGGGACGACTGTCCCTCTCGGCGACGCCTGCCGGACAGAATCTCGTCGACGAACGTTTCCGCGGGAGCAACCACGTATCGCATGCCGATCCACCTCCTCATCACTGGCGTCGTGATACCGGGCATCCCTGAGACGAAGGTACTCTACGTGTCGGGTTACACCAATGACGATGTCGTGCGAAACGGCGTGCTGCATGACGCTGTGCACTTC
>CBIHMX010000193.1:0-5556 GCA_966211115.1 uncultured Gemmatimonadaceae bacterium
CGTGAAGGTGTACACGGCCGAGAAGCGCGAGGACGCCACGTTCACGTCCGGCGCTGAGCGGCTGTTCGAGAACGTGAAGCGAACGATCACCGGCACGTCGGCGGTCGGATCGGGCGCCCACATGATCGTCGGCATGATCGGCGTGCTGATCATGATCATGGGTGGGCGCGCGTACCTGTCGGGCGCGATGACGATGGGCGAGCTGATCACGTATGTCCTGTTCATCGGCATGGTGGCGGCGCCACTGGTTGGCATCGCATCCATCGGCACGCAGATCACCGAGGCGTTCGCCGGGCTGGATCGGATCCGGGAATTGCGCGACGTGGCGCGCGAAGACGCGGACGACGCCAACCGGACGGCGTTAGGCAGCGTGCGGGGCGAGGTCATCTTCGACGACGTGTCGTTCGAATACGTGCCCGACGTCCCGGTGCTCCGCGACGTGTCGTTCACCGCGCCCCCGGGATCGACCACGGCCCTCGTCGGTTCGAGTGGCGCGGGAAAAAGCACCGTCATCGGCCTGATCATGGCCTTCCACCGGCCGAAGTCGGGCCGGGTCCTGATCGACGGGACCGACCTCTCGACCGTCCGACTCGGCGACTACCGCGCCAACCTGGGCGCCGTCATGCAGGACAACTTCCTGTTCGACGGGTCGATTCGCGACAACATCGCCTACGGGAACCCGGACGCGACCGACGAACAGGTCCGTCGCGCCGCCCGCATTTCCCACGTCGACGAGTTCGTGGAGAAATGGGAGGACCAGTACGACACGGTAGTCGGCGAACGCGGCGTGAAGCTCTCGGGCGGCCAGCGCCAGCGCGTGGCCATCGCGCGCGCCATTGTCGCCGACCCGCGCATCCTGATCCTCGACGAGGCGACGTCGAGCCTCGACAGCGAAAGCGAGGCAATGATCCGCGACGGGTTGAAGTCGCTCCGGACGGGACGGACGACGTTCGTCATTGCCCACCGGTTGTCGACCATCGTCAGCTCGGACCAGATCCTGGTCATGGAGGAAGGGCGGATCGTCGAGCGCGGCACGCACCGCGAGTTGATGGCGTTAGGCGGCCGGTACCGGGACCTCTACGATCGGCAGTACGGCCTGGAGCACGACCGGTTCATCAACCCCGGCGAGGACTTCACGCCCGAACCGGAAAGCGTGCGGGAAGTGGCGCTGAAAGCGGCGCTGCCCTCGCGCAATCCGTGAGTTGGTAGCGGTCGTGGTCAGGCCCGGCTCACACCCTGACGTTTCCGCCAGCGCCTGAGGCGGGGACGAGCCGTACGGACAGGGGTCCCGTGTGACCCCGACGAGGGGTCCCGAGTCCCCATCGTGACCCCTCATATGCGTCACGCCACTCCCCGGGAGCAGTCGCCCTTCGAAGCCGCCACGGCCACGGTCCTGCGGGGGCAGTACATCGCCGCCGAACGCACCGTGAACGTCGTACGGCTGGGCGTCCTGCTCGTCCTGGCGATTGTCGCCGCGTTCTGGGCCCCGGCGCTGACGTTTTCGCTCAACATGGTGAACATCGGTGTGCTGGTGCCGGTGCTCGCCTGGGCGATTTTCCAGCACGTCAGGTTCCACCGCCCGGTACGCCCCTGGACGCACTTGTCGGCGCTGAACATGTACGTCGACATCACCGCTGTCTCCGCGCTGCTCCTGGGATACGGACTCCAGGGACTACCGGACCTGGCGGTGAAGTCCCCGATCTGGACCGCATACTTCATCATTCTGGCCGCGCGACCATTTACCGGATCACCGCGTCGAGCCGCTCTGGCGTCGGCGACGGCGGCCTCGCAATACGCGGTGCTCGTGCTGTAGTTCGTGCTGAGCGCCCGGGTCGCGCTGCTGCCGTCGCCGCTGGAGTCCGTCGCCACGGCCGGGACGTCCTGGCTCGACGAGATGGCGAAGGTGCTGCTGCTGGCGGTGGTCGGTGTGGTCGTCACCTACGCCACGGCCTGGCACGAGCGCACGTTGCGCCGCGCGATCGAGGCATCGCGATCAGCGGACGAACGCTTCCGGGCGGTCTTCGATCATTCTGCGACCGGCATTGTCGTCCTCGACGCTGACGCGCGGATTCGCGATACGAATGCCGCCTTCGGGCATTTCATCGGCGCATCGTCCGAAGAGCTCGCAAATCGCCGGCTCGCCGATTTCACGCCGCCGGACCACGCCGACCTCGCCAACGCGTTGTTCGAGCAACTGGGTTCCGGGCATCGTCATGAGGCGTCGGCCGAACTTCGTTTCGTGCGTGCGGACGGTCGCGTCAGCTGGGGCGCCGTCACGCTGTCGCGCGCGGAGGACCAGGAAACGTTCCGCCTGATCGCCATGGTGCAGGACGTCACGGAGCGCAAAGCGCTCGAGGCGCAGCTCGTGCACCAGGCGTTCCACGATCCGCTGACCGGCCTGGCCAATCGGGCGTTGTTTCTCGACCGGCTCGGTCACGCCATGGAACGGGTGGCGCCGGATCACTCGCGAGTGTCGGTGCTGTTCCTCGATCTCGACAACTTCAAGACGGTGAATGACACGCAGGGTCATTCGGCGGGGGATCGTCTGCTGGGCGTCGTTGCGGAACGGCTGCTCAACGCAACGAGGGGATGCGACACGGTGGCCCGGTTAGGCGGGGACGAGTTCGCGGTGCTGCTGGACAATCCGGCCGGACTGGAGGGCGTGGAGATCGTCGCCGAACGCATCGTTCGGGCGTTGCGCGCCCCGGTGGAGACCGGCTCGGATCGCGCGCTCACGGTGTCGGCCAGCGTGGGAATAGCGACCTGGCGCGGATCGTCGGCAGCCGAGGAAGTCCTGCGCGACGCGGACGTCGCCATGTACGCGGCCAAGTCACAGGTCCGCGGTGGCTGGATGCACTACAACCCCCGGATGCACGAGGCCATCGTGGAACGGGTGTCGCTCGAGGCCGACCTGCGACGGGCGCTCGACGGCGACGAACTGTTCCTGGCGTACCAGCCGATCATCGATGTCGAGACGGGCCAGGTGAGCGGCGCCGAGGCCCTGTTGCGATGGTCGCATGCCGAACGGGGCGCGGTACCACCGTCCGCCTTCATTCCGGTCGCCGAGGAAAGCGGCATGATCGTACCGTTAGGCGCGCGGGTGCTCCGCGAAGCCTGCCGGCGCGCCGCGGCGTGGAATGTCGCGCGGCCGCGGCGCCCGCTGACGGTGACCGTGAACATTTCCAGCCGCCAGCTGCCGGGCGATGAATTGCCCGCCGTGGTGGAGGAAGCGCTCACGTCGTCGGGGCTCGATCCGGCCTGCCTGGTGCTGGAAATCACGGAGACCGTGATCATGCAGGAGACGGAATCGACCCTGGCGCGCCTGCATGCGCTCAAGCGGCTGGGCGTCCGCCTGGCCATCGACGATTTCGGGACCGGGTATTCGTCGCTCTCGTACCTGCAGCGATTTCCCGTGGATATCCTGAAAATCGACCGTTCGTTCACGGAAGGGCTGTTGCGCGGCGACCAGGCGACGGCGTTCGTGCGCACGATCGTGTCGCTGGCGCGCGCGCTGGACCTGAAGACGATCGCCGAGGGGGTCGAGCACCCGGCGCAGCTGGAGGCGCTCGCGGCGTTAGGCTGCGACGCGGCGCAGGGCTACCTGTTCAGCCGGCCCGTGAGCGGGCCTGAAATCGAGGAGTTGCTCGTTGAGGGCCTGGAGAAGCACGTGCCGGGGTCAGACCAGGGCCAGAACGGGGGCAGATCAGGGTCAGAGCGGGGCCGGACCGGAGTCAGATCGGCTGTTGCGTGACCGTGCGTGACCATGCTCCAGCCTGCGTTGCCAGGATGATGAACCTGGGCGGGCGCGGTGGCACTGTTGGGTCGTGCTTGCCGCCATTGCTTCTGCCGCCGTCGTCGGCATCGATGCGTATCATGTCCTGGTGGAGGTCGACGTCGCCTCCGGGCTCCCCCAGTGGACCATCGTCGGTCTCCCCGCCGGCGCGGTTCGCGAGAGCCGTGAGCGCGTTTCGGCGGCGCTGACCAACTCGGGGTTCGAGGTCCCACCGAGGCGCGTCACGATCAACCTGGCGCCGGCCGACACGCAGAAGCACGGCACCGCGTTCGACCTGCCCATCGCGTTAGGTGTGCTGGTGGCGACCGGCCAGCTCCGCAGCGGCGCCACGGATTCGATCGTCGCCATGGGCGAGCTTGGCCTGGACGGGTCGCTGCGCCCGGTACGGGGCGTGCTGCCGGTGGCGCGGCTGATGGCGCGCGGGAGCAACGGCCTGGCGCTGGTCGTGCCGACGCCTAACGTTCCGGAGGCGGGACTCGTGTCGAGCCTCCGGCTGGGTGCCGCCCCGACCCTGGCGGCGCTGGTCGATGGCCTGCGGCGCGAAGCGCTCCCCAGGCCGGAAGCCGCGACGCCCAAGGCGATCGACGTGCCCGACGGCATCGACATGGCCGACGTGGCCGGCCAGCCGCTGGCCAAGCGCGCGCTCGAGATCGCCGCGGCGGGAGGGCACGCCGTGCTGATGGTGGGTCCGCCCGGGGCCGGAAAGACGATGCTTGCCCGGCGCCTGTCGACGATCCTCCCGGCGTTAGGCGAAGCGGAAGCGCTGGAGGTGGTCGCCATCCATTCCGTGGCGGGGCTGGTGACGCCGGGCGAGACGCCGTCGGCCCGCCGGCCCTTTCGCGCGCCGCACCACACGCTGTCGGCGGCCGCGCTGATCGGCGGCGGCAGTGGACCACGCCCGGGTGAGGTGAGTCTCGCCCATCACGGGGTCCTGTTCCTCGACGAGCTGCAGGAAATGCCCCGGCACGTGCTGGACGCGCTTCGCCAGCCGCTCGAGGAAGGGCGGGTGGTGATCGCCCGCGCGGCGCGGTCGGTCGCCTTTCCGGCCCGGTTCACGCTGGTTGGCGCCATGAATCCCTGTCCCTGCGGCCGCGCGGGCAACAGCGATTCGACCTGCACCTGCTCCAGCCTCGATGTGGCCCGGCACCGATCCCGCATCTCGGGCCCGCTCGCCGACCGGATCGACATGACGGTCCGCGTGCCCGCGGTGCCCCTGCGCGTCCTCGCCGGCGCTGACCGCGCCGAAACGTCGGCCGCGATCCGCGACCGCGTCGAAATGGCCAGAGCTCGTCAGGCAGTCCGATATCGTTCGCTCGTTTCCGTATCCTGCAACGCACACGTACACGGCCGCTGGCTCGATACGTCAGGCGCAATCGACGCCGGCGCGCGGGAGATGCTCACCGCCGCCGCCGGCCAGCTCCGGTTGTCAGCGCGCGGCTACCACCGCGTGCTCAAGGTCGCGCGGACAATCGCGGATCTCGACGGCGACGCGGGCATCGAGAAGCGTCACGTCGCCGAAGCGCTGCACTATCGAACGGACCAGGGAGCGGACTAGCGGCCGCCGATCGCCAATCAGGCAACGTGGTTCACGCCATGGCCTCCTCGACCGTCGCGCGAAGGATGCTCATGAAATCCTGGGCGTTGGTGACCACGCCAACCGCCTGGTGTGTGCCACGATCCTTCAGCTTGCTCACCAGGAACTCGCTGGCGTCGACGCAGATCGTCGGCAGCTCCACGATACCGCGTTCGGGATCTTCATAGTA
>CBIHMX010000194.1:0-5529 GCA_966211115.1 uncultured Gemmatimonadaceae bacterium
TGACGTCGGCAGCGAGACTGCCTAGACGCTCGACCTGCGGGCGAAGAGGGCTGCCGGCACAGTGGCCGCGCCGCGCTTCGTGGTGTATGCGACCTTCAATGAAGGCGGAGATGGTGTCGACAGTCGCGGCATCAGGTCCGCCGCGCAGGCAAAGGCGCGCGTCAGGGCGCTCAAGTCCGCCGGCGCGGACGGCATCAAGCTGGTGGGCATCGATCGGGACATCATGACGGCGGCGTTGCAGGAGGCCCGCGCAGTCGGACTGCCTGTAGCGCACCATGTCGGCGTCGAGGAAACGACTGCGTGGGACGACATTCGGCTGGGCACGCGGAGCATCGAGCACTGGTACGGAATTCCGGACGCCGCGCTGCTCGACGGCGTGCAACTGTTCCCGTCGACCTACAACTACAACAATGAAGTCGATCGATTCCGCTGGGCGGGGCGTCTCTGGCGCGAGGCGGATCCGGAACGGTTAGGCAGGGTGCTGCAGGCCATGGTTGACTCGAACGTCGCCTGGGATCCCACGTTCGTCGTTTACGAGGCCAGCCGCGACCTGCAGCGGGCGCAGAACCAGCCGTGGTTCAGGGACTACCTGCACCCGACGCTCGAGGCATTCTTCCGGCCGAACCCGTCGAATCATGGCTCGTACTTCATCGGTTGGAGTTCAACCGACGAATCATACTGGAAGGAGAACTACCGGATCTGGATGGCTGCACTCCGCGACTTCGAACGACGCGGCGGCATCATTGGAGTTGGGGAGGATGCCGGATACATCTATCAGATGTACGGGTTTGCACTGATCCGCGAACTGGAGCTGCACCAGGAAGCTGGCTTCAGCCCAATCAAGGTCATCCAGCATGTGACGCAGAACAACGCGCGCATACTCGGCATGGAGGACCGGATCGGCCGGGTGCGGGCTGGGCACCTCGCGGACCTCATCGTGGTGAACGGAAATCCACTCGAAGACCTGAAGGTGCTGTATCCCACCGGCACGGAGACGATCCGTGCCGGCCGGGCGGTACGGTCGGGCGGTGTCGAGTGGACCATCAAGGACGGCATTCCGTATCACGGCCCGACGCTCCTGGGAGAGATCCGGGCGATCGTCGAACGTGCGCGCGCGGCGAGATGACGGACCAGGCGCCTGACGCGACCGCGCCGACCCCCTTCACGCTCTTTCTGATGTCGTTAGGTGACTGTACCGGCGACTATGTTCAGGCCGGGGATTCTGCCGGGACTGGTCGAGCGGATCTCGATCCTCGTTGAGTTGCCGCGCAAACTCACCGGGCGGTACCGGCCGGCAATTCTCCGCGCGGCCGAGCAGTGCACTGGGAGTTACTTCTTCGTCAGTTGAGGGTTGCGCCGGCCCCCTGGGACATGGATATCAGTGGGTGCTGTGTGCTGATGACACGGGAGCCATCGATGAAGATCTCAAAGCCCGTTTTCCCCGGTTGCAATAGGCCATGGGCCAAACAGCGAGTCGCGCTCCTCCTTTTGTTGTTGACGTCAATTGCCGCGGACGCTCAAACCGTACGCGGGACCGTGATTGAACGCGCAACGGGTTTGCCAGCCGCGGGAGTCGTGACGCTGGAACGACTCTCGGCCGATTCGCAGGTGCTTGACTCGCGTTCCGTCTTGACGCGTAGCGACGGTTCATTCTCCGTCATCGCATCCGTGCCGGGTCGCGCCCGATTGCATGTGCGACGCATTGGCGCCATTCCGTTCCGGTCCGAGATCCTTTCGCTCGCCGCTGGAGAGATCAAGGTCGTCGATGTTCGGATGGAGCGGGTACCGCCGCGTGGCTCTACCACGGAATCGGCCCTGGCCCGCATTCAGGTGAGAGGCGCTACGCCGTGCCGGGCGACTGACGATGGCGCTTACATAGCGACGCTGTGGGATGATGCGCGGACCGCGCTGATGGCGACAGAGATCTCCGCTAAGGAGGACAAGACTTTACGTCGTTCTGTGCGCTACGTCCGTGAGCTCGACAGTCCGTCCCTCAAGGTATTCGCGGAGTCCCTCCACGCTTTCGATGGATCCGACAGCGAAGCCGGTGCGTTTTTTCGCAGTCGCTCAGGTGAGGAGCTGTCCAGTGAGGGATACTGGTACGAGGACAGTCATAGAGCGGTCTGGTTTTTCGGTCCTGATGCGAGCGCGCTCCTTTCCGAAACGTTTGTACGAGATCATTGCTTCCGGCTAACCGCCGAACAGGGCAGTGACGACGGTATGATTCGCCTCGCCTTTGAGCCTGTCTTTGCACGGACCCGTGAATACTCGCCGGCAGAGATCATTGGAATCGTGAAGTTCGATGCCGCGACGAATGAGCTGCGGCAACTGGAGTTTGACTGGATCAGACTACGAGCTGATACGAGCCTGGTGGGTGGCGAGGTGCGTTTCTCGCATGACTCGAGCGGCGCCTGGTACGTGTCGTCCTGGCGACTCCGAATGCCACGTGAAGTGCTGCTCGTCTCGGGGCAGGGTGCAGTTGGACGACGTCAGACGCTGCTGGAAGAGGGCGGTGTGGTCCTGGACGACTTGCCGGTATCGGGGTTCGTTCCAGGCACGGTTACAGGGCTCGTGCGCGACGCGAACGGGAAGGGACTCGGTAACGCAATCGTTCGCATCATTGGCAGTGAGGTTCGGGTACTGACCGACGAGCGCGGACGATACACTTTGACCGGAGTTCCTCCGGGACTCCAGTTCGTGGTTGTGGACCATGAAGCGTTTCTTGACTTCGGGATCCGTCTCGGCCAGCAACGCACACTCATTACGGAAGGCGTGGAGCGGGAGCTTTTGTTCTCAGCTCCGGGACCATCCACCGTTGCCTCAGCGCTGTGCCCCGCGCGCGACCTTTTTGGAGCCCGCCCCCCCGCGAACAGTGCGATACTCAGGGTTTCGTTAGCGGGCAGGATGCGGGATACCACCTCGTCAGTGGCACCACGGGTCCGCCTCGCAGCAGCGGCAACGGCTCGTGGAGTGGAGTACGTAGCGACCGCGAGGCTCACACCTGACGGATCGGCCGTGTTCTGCGATGCACCGACTGATGTCGACCTCATTCTGACCGATCCGCAGCAGTCGGGTGTCGCCCTGGCGACGTTGCGTCTGCGTCGCGGTGAAATTGTCGCTTGGAGTAATCACGGAACGCGGCGAATCGAACGCCGGGAATAACTTTCGTGAATTCTCGCGAGGCCGCCATTCTGGCCGCGACCGAAGACTCGTGGGAGGGGCAATCCATGACGGTGCGACCGACCATTGATGAATTCGCATCGCAACAGTCGCGTAGTCTATCAGGCGGTCGTTCGCGCGCTTCCGATGTTGTTGTTGTTTCCCACAATAGTCGCCGAGGTGCGCTTCGTTCGTAGCCACGGCGGGAGCATAAGTTGTCCGCTACCCTCCGAGAAACGGTGCAGACCGCTGTTGGACAGCTAGATTTAAGAGTCGCCAGCCGCGTGGAGTTTGCTATGCGAATCAGCCTGACGGCTGTGTATCGCCAAGTACCAGAAGGATTTATTGCCTTTGTTGAGGAACTTCCCGGTGCCAACACGCAAGCCGCTACCCTGGAGGAAGCTCGCGTCAACCTGCGGGAGGCAGTAACCCTCGTGCTGGACAGCAACCGTCAGCTCGCAGAGGAAGAGCTGCGAGGGACCCATGTCATTCGAGAGCCATTCCTTTTGACTGCGTGAAGCGCGTCGACCTCATTCGGCATCTGGAGGTGCACGGCTGTGTTCTCCTGCGCGAAGGGGGGAGTCATTCGGTCTACGTCAACCGGTCCGTCCGCAAAACGTCGACCGTTCCTCGTCATCGCGAAGTCAACGACTATCTGGTCCGCAAGATCTGTCGCGATCTGCAAGTACCAGAACCGTGATGCCTAACGTGCTCGGAACTGACGGTAGCTGCACACGCGCGCTGGAATGAAAGCATCCTTCTGCCTCCTCGTCGTCGTGGTCGTCGCCTGCTCCGATCGTCGCGCGGTGCGGATTGTCGCTGGTCGTTCCGACACGGTAATCGTCAACAGTCGTGAGGCGGTTCCGCTCGATCTCCGACTCGTCAACGCGTCAGGCGACACCAGCCCGACCAAGCACGCTCACGTCACGCAGGCGAGTGAGGGAGTTGTCGAACTCGCGGCTAACGGCAAGGTGAAGTGCAACGGCGCGGGTGATGCCGAGCTTTCCGCCACCCAAGACGAACTCTCGACCAGCTTCACGGTACTGTGCCGGCCGATCGCTGCATTCCGCCTGCCTCGCGTCATCCGACTGACGCCAGGCGGTCCGCCGGTGCCCCTCGAGATTGGCGCGGTAGGTACGAACGGCGAAGCGATTGAGATGGTCGCCGGTAAGTTATTTGTAATCGACACTCAGGTCGCGATGGTCGTTGATGGCCAGGTGTACCCCAGGGCTCGCGGCTCGACTGCGATAGACGTCGAGGCAGGAGATTGCGTCGTAACGATCCCGGTCGAGGTGGTAGATGCGAGTCCTGACGCGACAACGATTCTACCACACCAGTACTACGCCGAGTCACTCAGCGTAGCGGCTGGAGAACTGCGAAGCTGGCACCTGCCGACCGGTCGCTACGACATCAGCCTCGTCGACGACAACGGAGCGCCAGAATATCTCACGCTCGCCTCATATGAGATGAACTGCGCCGCCATTCCTCGCACGGACCAGCACTATTCGTGCGTCGCAAAGGATCGTGCGTCGGTTATTGTCCACCACACACGTCCAGCGGGACGCGGACGCGAAGCCAGGGCCGTCCTGCTCATAAAACGCAAAAGCGATGCAATACCAGATCCCGCCTGGCGTCGCCGCTTGTATGTCTACACCTGTCCCTTCATCGGTTGATGCAACACCAGAGTCGCATTGTTCAAATCCGCGAAGATTCGCAAAATCCGCGGCAACTCGGTCCTCCGTCAGTTGACCTTCAGCGCAAATCCATCCGCAGCATCCATGAATAAACGCGAATTCGTCCGGTCACTCAGCGCCACCTCACTCGGCCTCATGTTCGGCCCGGAACTTCTCACGCGCCTCGAATCGGAGCCACCTGAACTTCTGGCACAGGACGACCAGTTCTGGTCCGCGCTCCGAGGGAAGTACCGCCTCAAGACCGACTACATCAACCTCGAGAACGGCTATTACTCCATGCAGTCGGAGCCGGTGCTCGAGGCGTTCATCGCCGGCGTCCGGCAGGTGAACTACGAGGCCGCCCGCTACATGCGAACCGTGCGCGTCGACGACAAGAATCGCGTGCGCGACAAGCTCGCCGCCGTCGCCGGGTGCTCGCCCGAAGAGCTGATCATCACCCGGAACACCACGGAATCGCTCGATACCGTCATCTCCGGCTACGACTGGAAGGCCGGCGACGAAGCCGTCATGGCGGCGCAGGACTACGGCGCGATGCTCGACCAGTTCAAGCTCATGGCCCGCCGCCATGGCCTCGTCAACAAGGTCATCCAGGTGCCGGCGCATCCGAGGTCGGACGACGAGATCGTCCAGGTGTACGCGAACGCCATCACACCGAAGACCCGCCTGCTCATGGTGT
>CBIHMX010000195.1:0-5528 GCA_966211115.1 uncultured Gemmatimonadaceae bacterium
CAAGAAGGCAGCTCCGGTCGTGCTGCAGCTCTGCCCGCGTTGCCAGTCACCCAAACGCCCGCACCGCGTCTGCGCGGAATGCGGCTATTACGCGGGCAAGCAGCGGGTCGCAGCAAAGGAAGGCTGACGTTGGCGCGCGTTGCGCTGGATGGAATGGGAGGCGACTACGCCCCGTCCGCTCCGGTCGCCGGTGCGCTGCTGGCCCTCAGTGAACTCGAACCCGATCATCGCGTCCAGTTGATTGGACGCACCTCGGTGCTGCGTGAGCAACTCGATGCCCACCTGCAGGGAGAGTTCGGTGCCCTCCGGCCCCACGCTGACCGCCTCGACCTCATCGAGGCGGCCGACGTGATCGACATGGCCGACAAGCCGTCGGCCGTGCTGCGCGGCAAGCCCAACTCCTCCATGCACGTCGGCCTCAAGCTGCAGGTCGAGGGGAAGTCAGACGCGTTCGTCTCGGCCGGCAACACCGGCGCACAGATGGCCGTGTCGACCGTCGTGCTGCGATTGCACAAGGGCGTCGCCCGCCCAGCCATCGCTACGGTCTTCCCCACGGCGGGAGAGCCGATCGTGGTGGTCGACTCCGGCGCCAACGTCGATTGCAGTCCCGCTGAACTCGTCCAGTTCGCGCGGTTAGGCGCCGCCTATGCGGAGTCGGTGCTCGGCCGTAACAACGCCTGCGTCGGGCTGCTCAGCATCGGTGAAGAAGCCGAGAAGGGGAATGCGGTGGTGAAGGAGACGCACCAACTCCTTGCCGCTTCGGGACTCAATTTCCAGGGCAATATCGAAGGCCGGGACCTGCTGAAGGGCGAGTCCGACCGCGGCAAGTTCGACGTGGTGGTGTGCGATGGTTTCGTGGGGAATGTAGTGCTCAAGTTCTATGAGGCGGTCGCCCCGATGATGGCGGGCCTGCTGAAGAAACAGGGCGTCGACGAGAAAGTCATCGGCAGCGCATTCCGGCATCTCGATGACTCTGCCTACGGCGGCGCGCCGCTCCTGGGCGTGAACGGCATCAGCATCATTGCCCACGGCAAGTCGTCGGCACGCGCGCTGAAGAACGCGGTGAAGGTTGCGGCGCGCGCCGCGACATCCAGGCTCGATGAACACATTGATGAACGCCTTGGCGAGGGTTTGACGGCGTGAAGCGTCCGTATGCATATCTGGCCGGCGTAGGCCGGTGCGCGCCCGAGCGTGTCCTCCGCAACGACGAATTCGCGGCGATGGGACTTGACACCAACGATGAGTGGATCGTCCAGCGCACGGGGATCCGCGAACGGCACATCGCCGCGCCTCACGAGAACAACCGGACGATGTCGGCCGCGGCATCGCGCATGGCGATGGAACGGGCCGGCGTCCAGGCCGGCGAACTCGACCTGATCGTCCTCGGCACCGCGTCTCCGGACCACCTGCTCCCCGCGACCGCCGTGGAGCTGCAGGCGGAGTTAGGTGCCTCACGAGCGGCAGCGTTCGACATTGCCGCCGCCTGCTCGAGCTGGCTCTACGGTCTCATCGTGGCCGAAGGACTGATGATGAGCGGCAACGCCGAAACGGCGCTCGTGATCGGCACCGAAAAGCTGAGCGCGATCGTCGACTGGAAGGATCGGTCGACGGCGGTGCTGTTCGGCGACGGTTCGGGCGCAGCGGTGCTCAGGCGGTCGCGCGGCGGGAAGGGTATCCTGTCCACCTTCTTTCGCTCCGACGGCACACTGGCGCAGCTCCTTCATCGGCCGACCGGCGGTGCAGCCAAGCCCTTCGATCCAGCGACCCCCGACGACCCGACGCGTTTCATCCAGATGGAGGGGCGTGAGGTCTTCAAGCATGCTGTGCGCTCGATGTCCGAGGCCTGTGACCGCGCGCTCGATGGTGCGAAAATGACAGGCGCCGATATCGACGTGCTGATCCCGCACCAGGCGAACGTCCGCATCATCGAGGCGACGGCCAAACATGCCGGCATCCCGATGGACAAGGTGTTCGTGAACGTCGACCGGTACGGCAACACCTCGTCGGCCTCCGTGCCGATGGCGCTCGAGGAAGCCATGGCGCAGGGGCGGGTCAGGGAAGGTTCGACCGTCCTGCTCGTAGCGTTCGGCGCGGGGTTCACCTGGGCATCTCTCGTTGTCCGGTTCTGAGAAATGAAGTCTTCCGGATTCAGAGTACGTTTTCGCGGCTGCGAACGGATGGGCGCGGCGGGTCAACGGCTGGAGGAACGAGTTGCCGCGGATTTTGCGAATCGGCGCGGATGGGCATCGGTTGACCATCGACGGAATCGGCCGTGAACGATGTGGTTCTGCTGTTCCCCGGGCAGGGATCCCAGAGGCCGGGGATGGGGAAGGATCTTGCCGCGACGTTCACCGCCGCGGCCGACGTTTTCCGCGAGGCTGATGAGGCGCTTGGCGAATCTCTTTCGGCGCTTTGCTTCGATGGACCTGCTGATACGCTCACGCTCACGCATAACGCGCAACCGGCGCTTCTGGCGCACGGAGCCGCGGTGTGGGCCGTGACTCGTGAAAAAGTTGGTCCGCGCGTGCGTGCCGCCGCCGGTCACTCGCTGGGCGAGTTCACCGCGTATTGTGCGGCCGGGGCGCTAACGGTTGCCGACGCCATCAGACTCGTCAGGCAGCGCGGCACGCTCATGTACGAGTCCGGGCTCGCGCGGCCGGGTACGATGGCCGCCATACTCGGCGACACCGATCGCCCACTCGAGGACATCTGCCGAGAGGCCTCGTCCGCACCAGATGGCGGGCTCGTGGTGCCCGCGAACTACAACTCGCCCGGACAGGTCGTGGTGTCCGGCGAAGTTGCTGGGGTCGAGCGGGCGATGGACCTGGCGAAGAAAGCGGGAGCGAAGCGCGCGATCCGGTTGCCGGTGTCCGGCGCCTTTCATTCTCCGCTCATGGAAACGGCGCGCGACGAGTTCGAGAAGGCGTTGCAGGGCTCCCCGTTAGGTGACCCGACCGTGCCTGTTTACGCGAACGTTTCCGCTGAACCAGTGCGCAAGGCAGCCGATGCCCAGCGCCTGCTGCTCGAGCAACTGACGGCGCCCGTACGCTGGACGCAAGTCGTCGAACGGCTCGCCGCTGATCATCCAGGTGCATTGTTCGTGGAGATGGGTCCCGGCTCGGTGCTCACCGGATTGGCAAAGAAGATCGCGCCGTCGGTGGAGTGCGTGTCGTGTGGTACGCCTGACGATGTTGAATCCCTTCTCGCCAGGGTGTCCTGATGCAAATCGACCTTACCGGGCGCGTCGCGCTCGTCACCGGAAGCACTCGCGGCATTGGCCGGTCCATTGCGGGGACACTCGCCTCGTGCGGTGCCAGCGTCGCAGTGGTTGGTCGCGACCAGTCGCGGGCCGATGGCGTCGCCGCGGAACTCGGTGGATCGGCACAGGGATTCGCCTGCGACGTGTCGGATGTCGCGCAGGTGACTTCCCTCATCGAGAAAGTCGAAAAGGGCATGGGATCGCTCGACATCCTCGTCAACAACGCCGGCCTCACGCGAGACAACATCCTGCTGCGCATGAAGGACGACGATTGGGATGCCGTCATCGACGCCAACCTGCGCGGCGCGTTTGCGACCATACGCGCCGCGACGCGCGGCATGATGAAGCGCCGCTGGGGCCGCATCATCAACATTTCGTCGATCGTTGGCCTGATCGGCAACAAGGGACAGGCAAATTACGCCGCGAGCAAGGCGGGACTCATCGGTCTCACAAAATCGGTGGCCAGGGAGTTTGCCTCACGCAACATCCTCGCGAATGTGATTGCCCCGGGTTACATCGAGACCGACATGACCGCGGCCATGACGCCAGAAGCACAGGCCGCAATGAAGGGCATGATTCCGCTGGAGCGGCTGGGCACCTCGCAGGACGTCGCGAACATGGTGGCCTTCCTGGCCTCTGAACACGCCTCCTACATCACCGGGCAGGTCCTGGTCGTGGATGGCGGGCTGGTGATGTAACGAAGTCCGTAGCCTTCACTTAAATTGTTCTGGTTCACGCACCCAACCCCAGAGGCAAGGTATGCCCGACAATACCGACAAGGTCAAAGACATTATCGAGAAGGAACTCGGCGTCGAACGCGACAAGCTGACCAACGAGGCGAGCTTCATCGAAGACCTCGGCGCGGACAGCCTCGACATCGTCGAACTCGTCATGGAGTTCGAGAAGGAGTTCAACATCGACATCCCGGACGAGGACGCGGAAAAGCTTCGTACGGTTGGTGACGCGCTCAAGTACCTCAACGAAAAGGTCGGCGCGTAGTGAAGCGCCGCGTCGTCGTCACGGGCCTCGGATTGCTCTCGCCAGTCGGCAACGACGTGGCGAGTACATGGCGTGCGCTCCTCGACGGCGCGAACGGAGCCGGGCTCATCACCCAGTTCGATACGACGAACTTCCCCGTGAGGTTCGGCTGCGAACTGAAGGGATTCGACCCGCTCCAGTACATGGACCGGAAGGAAGTGAAGAGGAACGACGTCTTCACGCAGATGGCGCTCGCGGCATCGGTGCAGGCCATGGCCGACGCGGGGCTCAGCGATGGCGGTTACGACCCCGAGAACACCGGTGTCATCATCGGTTCGGGTATCGGCGGGCTGAAGGTGTTCGAGGCCCAGCACGACGTGTATCGCGAGCGGGGGCCCGGGAAGATATCGGCGTTCTTCATTCCGATGTTCATCCCGGACATGGCGGCCGGCATCGTCTCCATTCGTTTCAACGCGAAGGGGCCTAACTACGCCACGGGATCGGCCTGTGCGACCTCGGCGCACGCGATCGGTGACGCGTACCGGACCATCCAGTACGGTGACGCCGACGTCATGATCACCGGCGGCTCGGAGGCGGCGATCACCCCGATGGCCATTGGTGGCTTCGCCAACATGCAGGCGCTTTCCGAGAACAACGAGAACTACATGCATGCGTCGCGGCCCTTCGACAAGAACCGCGATGGGTTCGTCATGGGCGAGGGTGCGGGCATCGTGATCCTCGAGGAACTGGAGCACGCCCGCCGGCGCGGCGCGAGGATCTACGCAGAACTGGCCGGCTACGGCATGACCGGCGACGCGTATCACATCACGCAGCCGGCGCCCGAAGGGGAAGGGGCGCAGCGTTCCATGCGCCGCGCCCTGCGTGACGCGGGCATCGGTCCGGCCGACGTGCAGTACATCAACGCCCACGGGACGTCGACGCCGTACAACGACATGAACGAGACGAAGGCCATCAAGGCGGTCTTCGGCGAGCAGGCGTACCAGTTACACGTGAGTTCGACGAAATCGGCGACTGGGCATACCCTGGGCGCGGCCGGCGGCCTCGAGTTCGCGATCTGCAGCCTCGCTGTGCGCGACGGCATGCTGCCGCCGACCATCAATTACGAGACGTCCGACCCCGAGTGCGACCTCAATTACGTGCCTAACAAGGCCGTCGAGCGAGAGGTCGATGTCGCGCTCAGCAACAGCTTCGGGTTCGGCGGACATAACGTGACGCTGGCTGTGCGTCGCTTCAGGGACTGACCGATGGCCGTCGCTGTGTCCAGCCGCCA
>CBIHMX010000196.1:0-5507 GCA_966211115.1 uncultured Gemmatimonadaceae bacterium
ACCGATCAGTTCGACCCCGGCCGCCTCTATCGCGGCCACCACCTTGGCCAGCGAGTCGGCGGTGCCGTTCATCGCTTCCGCCAGTTCCCGGAACTCGCCAGGCATTTCACCTTCGGTCCGCGCACCGAAGTTCCCGCTGCTCAGTGCGCGCGCATGCGTTACCAGGCGCCGCATCGGCTGTGAGATCCAGTTCACGGTGCTGAACACCACCATCAGGCCGAGCACCACCGATACCGCGATGGCGATGAGCATCCACATCGCGCGCCGTTCGACGTCCACGCGGAGCGCCCGGGACGCCTCGGTCACGACTCGCGACTTGAGCAGCGCCAGCCGGTCGAGGTCCTTCGTGAGGCTGTCGACCATGCCGCGCGCCCGGCCGGCGTCACGGCTCGACTCGTCGGCTCGACCGAGGTCGGCGAGACGATGAGCCCTCGCGTACTGCGTCTCGATGTCCGAAAGCGTCGCGTCGATGCTCGCAATGAGAGCGAGCTCGTCCTCCGCCTGGCCCTTGTTGAGGTACATGTCACGCTGGACGCGATGCGCCTCGGTCGCGAAATGCCGGAAGTCCTGCTGCGACGCCGAGTCGCGGTTCACGAGATAGCGGGCGGCCGCCGCGAGTTCCTGCGAGACGGTGGCCGACAGTCGCGCCGCCTGCTGGCCGTCTTCCTGTACTTCGGCCAGTGTGTCGCCGATCAGCGTGGACATCGTGAGCATGGAGGCCCGAGCGACGAGGCCGGCGGCGACGAACAGGCCAACGAGCAGCCAGAATCCCGTGAGCAGACGCTGCCGGATGCTGCGAAACCGTACGACGGTGGAGCTCATGTGCCGGCTCCCCCCCGTTCGACCGCCAGCGCGCCGCGACGTACGCGCGTCATCACGATGCCGTGGCCAATGACGTCGCCGCTGGCCCGGAACGAGATCGGTCCGGTGACCCCCGCGTGGGGTTGATTCGCCTCGAGGCCAGCCAGCCAGTCGCGAATCGCGCCGCGGGAAGGTCCAACCTCCTCGATGGCCGCCGCGAGCAGCATGGTGGCGTCATACGCGAGCGCGGCGTTGCCGTCGGGTTCTTCGTGGTAGCGCTCTCGATAGGCGGCCACGAAACGTTGCGCCTCGAGTCGCGGATCCTGGGCTGAAAACGGGGCGCCGACGAAAACACCTTCGGAGATCACGGTATCGAGTGCCAGCGGTGTCCATCCGTCTCCGCCCATATACGCGGACGCCAGCGACTGCTGCCGGGCCTCGCGCAGGAATGAACGACCCGACGCGTCAGTCCCGGCGACGAACACGAGATCCGGCCGCTGGACGCGGAGGTATGAGACATACGGCTCGAGGTTGGCCTTGCCATCCGAAGGGATCGGATCGAGCGCCACGATCTGGCCGGTGTAGCCGCGCCGGAACGAATCGGCGAGTCCGCGCCCGTAAGAGTTGTTTTCGTAGAGAATGGCGACGCGCTTGAACCCACGCGCGGTCGCGAAGCGTGCCATGTCGATGCCGTTGTCCGAGTCGGACGAGATCACGCGGAACGCCCACTCTGAAATCCCGCTCAGGTCGGGCGAGCTGGCGGTGGTCGCAATGGCGGCGAGTCCCTGTTCGTAGACCGGCGCGGCGGCCATCATCGCGCCTGACGTGACGTGGCCGATCACGCCGACGATGCTGCGATTGGCGACAAACTCACCGGCGATGGCTGCCGCCTTGCTTCCGGTTCCCTCGTCATCGCGTTCGATGAGGCGAAGCTGACGGCCACGGACGCCGCCCCGCGCATTGATCTCGGCCAGGGCGAGGTCGATGCCCTGCTTGTTCAGGCGGCCGAACTCTTCCGACCATGGCCCGGCCGCCCCGATGTACACGGGCTGCGATGATCCGGAGCAGGCAAGAACGCCGCAGAGCGCGGGGATGAGCGTTCGGCGCATCGATGAGGGGCTGAGCGTGACGGGGCTTACGTCTTAAGACGCAGCCGGACACCGCCTCGCAACTGTTAAACGCGCCACATCAACCACTGGTCGAAGCCGACCCTAACCGCTCACGTGCCAGTGAGTTGCCGGGTTACTGAAGATCGCGCGGAAGCCGCTGATCCGATGGAATCGACCAGAGCCGCAACTGCCGCCACCACACATCCTTGCCGTTGAAAACGGGGTGCACACGCTGGCTGATGGCCATGAACATCCGGTTTTCGTAGAGCCAGATTCCGGGCGCCTCGTCGATGATGCCCTGATAGGCAGCCCGGTAGTGGGCGCGCGCCTTCGCCGCATCGTTCTCGTTCATCGCGCTGTCGATGGAGGCATCGACGGCGCGGTTGCTGAAGAGCTGGAGATTCGAGGCCCGGTTGGCCGCCGGCATCGTGTGCCAGGAATCACGGAGCGCACTGGGCGACGGATCGGTCAGCCAGTTGTTCAGCAGGGCGTCGAACTGGCTGCCGAAGATCCGCGGCGCCATGGCGCTGATGTCGGCGGCATCGACGTCCACCTGTACGCCATGCGCCTTCAATTGCGCCTGGATGAGCTCTGCATAACGACGGCGGGGCGTACTGCTGGACGGGAAGAGGATACCGAACCGCAGGGCCCGCCCGTCCTTTTCACGGACGCCGTCGCCGTCGGTGTCGCGCCACCCGGACGAATCGAGCAGCCGGCTTGCGGCGGCGGAATCGTACGCGGGCACGTCCAGCGTCGTGTCGGCGGTGGCGAAGGAGCGTGAGAAGGGCCCCGCGCCCAGGTAGCCGAGCGAGTCATAGACGTTCTGGAGCAGCGCGACGCGATCGACGGCCATGGACAGCGCCCGCCGCAGGTCACGATCGCCGAACAGCGGATGGGGACGTTGCGGGTTCTTCGGGTCGCGCATGTTGAAGCCGAGGTAGCCGTAGTTCGGGCTCGCATACGGCAAGGCGCGCACCTTCGACTGTTTGGCGATGCTCGCCATGCCGTCCACCGTCACGGTTTCGAACAGGTCCGCATCTTCCGCCAGCACCGTGTTGAGCGCCGTGTTGGGGTCCGGCGTCAGCACCCAGACGACGCCGTCGAGCTTGGGGCGGCCAAGGTGATATGCGGAATCGGCCGCCACTTCCACGGCTGTGCGCGCGTCCCAGCGCACGAACCGGAACGGCCCCGAGCCTAACGGGGCTCTGCTCAGCGGGTGAGATGCCAGGTTGGACCGGTCCGCGTCGCGCAGCGCGTGTTCGGGCATCACGAGCAGCGAGTAGACGAGGTTGTAGAACTGTTCCGGCGAGCGCCTCGAATACCAGGCGACCGCGGTCAGCGAGTCCGGCGTGGAAATCGAGTCGATGTCGGCGAAGTTCGGCGCGAGGCGGGCGGCGACCTTCGGATCCTTCCATAACTCGACGGAGAAGCGTCCGTCGGCCGACGTCACTGGATGCCCGTCATGAAAGCGCGCGCCGGGCTTGAGCTTGAACGCGATCGAGAGCGAGTCGGCGGACCACTCCCACGATTCGGCGAGCCGTGGTGTCCAGCCGGCGTCGCCTAACGTGTTCACATCGGGGCCGATATCGGCGAGCCCATCGTAAACCTGGTCGGCGATTTCCTTCTCCTGCGCCAGGTTGAGCAGGGGTGGCAACAGGCTGCGAGGTTCGACTGGGAGGGCGATAACGAGGGTGCCGCCAGCGTCGTCCGTCCCGATTTCGTTTTCTGGTGTGCACGCCCCTGTGAAAAAAACGATGGCCGCAGCCCAGGTTGAACGAGCGATTGTCGCGGGCAGGCTGGAACGCGGATGACGCCGGACTTCACGGGTTGCCACGGGTACTGCATTGGTGAAGACCGGGACCACGGTGCCGTGTGATTTGGATGGGTTCATGGTGGTCCCCGTCTTCACCAATGGAGTTATCCGCGGAAATCTGTGAACTCGGCGTTCCCCGTGTTCTGCCCTATCCGCGGTGATCGTTGTCCAACCCAGTCTGTGACAATCGTCCTTAAGACGAGCGACAACCGGGAGCGCTACGCGGGAGCTGGAGGGCGCGGTACCGGTTCTTGCTGGGTGAGGCAATGAAGCGTCCCCAGCCCCCAGACGAGGTCAACCGCATGGATCCCGCAGACCTCACGGTCGGGGAAACAGTTCGCGAGCACCTCGAGCGCGACGCGATCCGCGGGATCGTTAAAAGTTGGGACCATTACGAGGCCGTTGGCGATGTAGAAGTTGGCGTAGCTGGCCGGGAGTCGCTGGCCGTCCATGTACACCGGTCGCGGGTACGGCAGTTTGAGGATCCGGAGCGGTGGCGCCGCGCCGCCTTCGAGGCGGCGAAGGTTGTCCATCGACCGGCGATGGTTCTCCTCGTCCGACGGGTCTTCCTCGACCGCGAGCACCACCGTGTCGGCGCTGACAAACCGGGCGATGTCGTCGATGTGACCATGGGTATCGTCGCCCACGCAGCCTTCGCCGAGCCAGATGGTGTGGTCGATGCCCAGCCAGTCCCGGAAGATCTGCTCGTAACCGGCGCGATCGAGTCCGGGGTTTCGTTCCTGCACGGGGGACAGCAGGCATTCCTCGGTGACCATCAACAGTCCGGCGCCGTTAGGCTCTATGGCGCCGCCCTCGAGGACCACCGGTTTCCCGTCCGGGCGCAGCGGCTGGAACCGTCGATGGCCCGTCAGGCGCTCGACGACCTTTCCCACCTCGCGGTCCTTCCGGTAGTTGCTGTATTTCGCCCATCCATTGAACGACCAGTTCACCAGGACGACGTTGCCCTGGTCATCGTGCACGAACGTCGGCGCGGAGTCGCGCAGCCAGACGCGATCGGTCGGCACGACCTGGAGCCGGTAGCCGTCGGGCGAGCAGCCGTGCGCAACGAGCTGTTCACGCGCGTCTTCCCGGACGTCCTCGTTATGGCAGAGGATCTCGACGCGCTCGTGCCGGTGCAGCAACCGCACGATCTCCGCGTACACCCACGGGATCGCGCCCAGCTTCCCCGGCCAGTCCGGTTCGTGGTGCGGCCAGCTGATCCAGGTCGCGGCGTGCTGCGTCCATTCGCCAGGCATCCGCAGTCTTGCTGGAGGGCCGGCGGTACCGGGTGCGCGCGAAGTCGATTCCCGATTGCCAATTCCCGATTCCCGGCTCACGCGAGGTACCGGCTCAGAATCCCGCCGTAGGCGTCGACGCGCCGGTCGCGCAGGAATGGCCAGTTGCGGCGGGTTTCTTCGACCAGCGCGGGGTCGCATTTCGCGACGAGCACCGTCGGCTCTTCGCCCGAGTCGGCAATGATGCGGCCGAACGGGTCGGAGATGAACGAATGGCCGAAGAACTGGAGCCCGTTCGTACCCGGTTCCGGCTCGAACCCGGTCCGGTTGGGCGATGCCACGAACACGCCGTTGGCGATGGCGTGCGAACGCTGGATCGTGCGCCAGGCCTCGACCTGCGCCTCTCCGAATTCGGATCGTTCAGCCGGATGCCACCCGATCGCCGTCGGATAAAGCAGGATATCGGCGCCGAGGAGCGAGGTGATGCGCGCCCCTTCCGGGTACCACTGGTCCCAGCAGATCAGGACGCCGATGTCTGCATAACGAGTA
>CBIHMX010000197.1:0-5478 GCA_966211115.1 uncultured Gemmatimonadaceae bacterium
TTGTCGTCTTTCATCGAAGAACGTGTTCGCATGACAGGTCTTACGAACGCCGGAGCCCGCTGGCTTCAGTCGTCCGAACGAAGGCATTGAAATGTCGGCGGCTGTAGGGTCCAGCCGCAACGCACCATGCTTACGAGATCTCGAGCAGTTCCCTGCGAAGCATGTTCAGCGCGGCTTGCGTAGCCCGGAACCGGATCTCCGTCCTGTCGCCAATGAACTGTCCGCCGTACACCGCCGTCTTGCCGCCCAGGTCCACCGCGATCCAGACCAGGCCGACCGGCTTTTCCGGCGTGCCGCCATCGGGACCCGCCACACCCGTGATTCCGACACCGATCCCGGCCCGCATGAGCCGGCGAACACCAGCCGCCATGGCTCGCGCAACTTCCTCGCTGACCGCCCCGGTACGCTCGAGCAACCCGGGATTGACACCGAGCTGGTCGATCTTGACCGCGTTGTCATACGCCACGACCCCGCCCCGGAACGCCTTGCTCGAACCCGCCATGGACGTCAATCGCGCGGCCAGGAGCCCACCGGTGCAACTCTCCGCAACGGCAAGATGGTGCGAGAAGGATCGACAGAGTCCGATGACGACCTCGGCGAGGTCGGTCGAACCATCCGCATACCAGTGTTTACCCAGCAATGGCCGCAGAATGTCCGCCGCTCCCGTCAATTTTGCATCCGCGTCCGCAGGCCTCGAGTCGCGGATCGTGAGCCGAAGATCGACGCCTTCCTGTCCTGGAAGGTAGGCCAATGCCGCGTCGTCCACGCCGTTGACGAACTGGCCGAGCAATTCGGGCAACAGCGATTCGGCGACGCCGGTCGTGCGCAGGGTCAACGAGCGGATTACGCGGTGATCCTCGCCGATTCGTTCGCGGAGCCGCGGCAGCAGTTCGTCCTGGCAGAGTCCACGCATTTCGCGCGGAACTCCCGGCAACATTGCCACCCAGCGACCGCGCTCGTCCTCGAGCCACAACCCCGGCGCGGTGCCGTGACGGTTCGGCAGGACGGTAGCATCCCTGGGGACGAGTGCCTGCTGCCGATTCGCTTCGGGGGGCTCGCCCGTCCGCCCGCGTTCACGCCAGATCGCGCGCAGCCCTTGCCAGATGGCGTCGTTATGCTGCAGTTCGCGTCCGAACAGCGCCGCAATCGCCGTCCGGGTGCGGTCATCCGCCGTCGGGCCAAGGCCGCCGGTTGTCAGGACGGCGCCGGTGCGCTCGATGGCGTCGCTCACCGCGGCTGCGATGGCAGCTTCGTCATCACCAACGGTGGCGCGCCTGACGACTGAGATGCCCAGCGCGCCGAGTTCGCGCGCGAGCCAGGCGGCGTTGGTGTCGATCGTTTCGCCGAGCAGGAGCTCGTCGCCGATGGTGACGATCTCGATGTTCAATGTGTACGAAAAGGTGTCTGACCCCTTTTTCTACTGCCGCAGCATGGGGGCGTAACGGCGCACGTACAGGATCATCGAGTAGACGGTCAGCACGGTGGCTATGACCATGGAAACAGTGCCGACGATTCCGTTGAACAGCGCGAAGGCATTCCATGCCTCTCCGCGCCAGCCATGTTCCATGGCCGCCGTGGATGCCATGAACCAGAAGAACGCGGCGCCGACCCAGATCATCTGGAAGGCGGTCTTCAGCTTCCCGGGGCCCAGCGCGGCGATGACGATGCCGCGGCGCGCGGCGTACTGGCGGAAAACCGTCATCATGACTTCGCGCAGGACGACGACGGCCAGGATCCACATCGGGAGCCCGACGAGACCCAGCGGGGTCACGAAGGGAAACAACAGGCGTCGCTCGCCGGGAGCGGCCACGACGGCTCCGACGGTCTCGCCGGCCGCCCAGGCGTCAGCCGGCGGCAGCGACGTAAAGAGGAAGTCCCGCATCAGCCAGTACATCGGCAGGAGCGTGAACACCAGCAACATCTTGTCGGCCAGTGGATCGAGCAACTTGCCAAGGTCCGTGACGAGGTTGCGCTCCCTGGCCAGCTTGCCGTCGACATAGTCCGTCGACGCGGCAACGATGAAGAGCACCCACGCCGATAGTCGAGGTAACCAGGCCGAATTGATCACGAGTGTGGCGATGATCGGGGTGGCAGCTATCCTCGATATCGTGATCGCATTCGGCAGATTCATCACACCCCGGATCCTCAACTGAGCGTCTTCAGAACGAGCTTGGAGATCGCCTTCAAAGTATCGAATACACCATCCCCCGTCACCGCTACCGCCTCGAAATGCGTCGCACGTTCGATCCATTCGCCTGACTCGAGTTGCGACGTCAGGTACTCACCGGCGTGGTAGGGGTCTCCGCATCAGTGACTTCCCATCCGGGATTCAGCGCTTGTTGCAGCTCTGATATCGGTGCAGCAGTCGGAAGATCCCGTTTGTTGTACTGAATGACGAAAGGCATCTTCGTCAGGTCGTAGCCGTACTCGGCCATGTTGTCGTACAGGTTCTGCATGGACTCCTGGTTCGCTTCCATGCGATCCACCTGGGAATCCGCTACAAAAACCACGCCATCGACTCCCTTGAGGATGAGCTTGCGACTGGCGTTGTAATACACCTGGCCCGGAACCGTGTAGAGATGAAATCGCGTCTTGAACCCGCGAATGGTCCCGAGATCGACTGGAAGAAAGTCGAAGAAGAGCGTGCGTTCGGTTTCGGTAGCGAGCGAAATCAGCTTACCGCGCGTGCTCGGTGAGACCTTCTTGTACACGTGCTCCAGATAGGTCGTCTTCCCGCCCAGCCCCGGCCCGTAGTACACGAGCTTGCAGTTGATCTCCCGGGACGCGTAGTTGATCATCGACATGCGCGTGCTTCCTTACTGAAAGAGCCGATCGATTTCCTCGTCGGCTCCGGCCAGGATGGCGGGCCGCGAGGCGGCCGTTCCGTCGCGCGCCAACATGGCGTCGACGATGCGGGCGAGGTCCTCGAGGACGGGGCGCAGGCGAAGCCTGACGAGTCCGAGCGCAATGCGGGCGTCGAAGAGCACCACGAGGATCATGCTCCCCGCGATGTCGGACACGAACATCGATTCGCGGTCGCCCTGGTGGAAGAGGCTCGTGAATTCGTCCTCGCCCAGCAGTCTCGCCAACTGGTCATTCGCGCTGAAATCGGCCGCGGTCAGCGTGGCGAACGTGGTGGCATCGAATGACGGGCGTCCGCCGGCCTGCGTGAGAAGCTGACCCCCGCGATCGACCAGCAGGGCGCAATGCGCCCCGCACTCCCGCAGCAGGCGCTCCATGCCTTGCCGGAGGGTGAGTTCGTCGTCGGAGGTTAAGGAAAAGGGGGGCACCTGGAGGAATGGCGTCGTTTCTGGTTACGGGAACCCGGTACTGGTAGGGGGACGAGTAGTGGTACTGGTACCGCACAGGTACTGGAGCCTAACGCGTCATGTCATGTCGCGGCGAGCGACCAGTGCCTGGGCAATCGTCACACCATCCGCGTACTCCAGATCACCACCCACCGGCAGCCCGCGGGCGATCCGGGTGACGCGAACCGTGCTCGGAGCCAGAACCTGTTGCAGGTACAGCGCAGTCGCTTCTCCCTCGATGCTTGGATTCGTGGCGACGATCACTTCCCGCACCTCACCATGTCCCACCCGCTGTACGAGTTCACCGATGGCGAGGTCGGACGCGGAGACGCCATCGAGCGGGGAGAGGCGGCCCCCGAGGACGTGGTAGACCCCGCGGTACTCCCCTGACCGTTCGATAGCTCCGATATCAGACGCTTCCTCCACCGCGCAGATAACACTCGTGTCCCGGCGTGGGTCGGAGCAGATCGAGCAGAGGTCCTGCTCGGTCAGGTTATGGCACCGCGGGCAGGGGTGAACACGCTCGGCCAGCACCTCGAGGGCGCGGGCGAGACGCAGGCTCCGGTCAGCGGGCTGCTTGAGCAGGTGGTACGTCAGCCGGAGTGCGGTCTTCTTCCCTATGCCAGGGAGCTTCGAGAGCTCCGTCGTCAGGTCGTCGATCGCGGACATCCGGGGGGGGAATTGGTTAGTGGTTATTGGTTAATGGTTAATGGAACTGCTACGGTTACTGGGATGAAGACTGGATACCCGTAGTCATATCAGTACTTGTAGCCAGTACCAATAACCAATAACCACTACCAGTAACGCGATCCCAACCTAGAACGGAAGCTTGAACGGCAGATTCATCCCCCCGGTCAGCTTCTGCATCTCGTCCTGGGCCAGCTCGGTGGCTTTTTTCTGCGCGTCGTTGACCGCGACGACAATCAGGTCCTCGAGCATCTCGAGATCGGCCTGACCGGAAAGCGACTGATCGAGCTTGACGCGCTTGATCTGGCCACGGCCATCGGCTTCCACCGTCACCATGCCGCCACCCGCGGCGCCATGCACCGTCCGATGCTGCAGCTCCTCCTGCATTTGCTGGAGCTTGCCCTGCATCTGCTGCGCCTGCTGAAGAATCTTTAGGAAGTCCGCCATGGTAGTCCTGGGGAAATCGTTCGGCTGACGCAAGTTAGGCACCGCCGCGTTACAGCGGCAAGCACGTCAGTCGATCAGGTCGAGATCGAGAGAGTCTATCGCGGCGCTCAGCACCGGGTCGCGCTTGCGGAGCAGCGCGAGCGTATCGGCCCTCGCGGTCTCCACCGTCATTCTCGTCGCGGGCGTTGCGGTTCGCGGGTCACCGGCGAGTCGCACGTTGATCTTCGTCAAGCCAGCGAGCCAACCACTCATCGTACTCACCACCTCAGTGGCTTTTGCGGTGAGCCCTTCCTGAACCGTTGGCGTTTCCACCTGCAGGACGAGTACTCCACTCCCGGTCGTACTCGTAGGAAGCGCGTGCTCGAGCAGCGTGGCAATGAATGGTCGATCGCGACGAATGCCAGCGACCATGTCATCCCAGACGCCGGCGACCGCGTTCAGGTCCGATGCCGAGACCTGCGATTGTTTGCCCTTCGCTGGCGGGAGGCTGGAGCGAGGCGTTGCCATCGGCTCGACGCTCAGGCCGGCGGCCGGCGTGATCCGGACCGATGCCGGCGCCCGCACTGCCTCACGCGGAGGCTCGCTCATGCGTTCGACGCTGGCCGCCGCTTCCAGCGCACGGCGACCGGCGGGTGGCGGGGTTGGTCGACCACTAGCGGGAGCAGTTTTCCCGGGTTGTCCAGCTGCATTGCCTTCGCCGCCGATACTCTTGAGGACATCCTCGATGGCCACCGTGCGATCGAGCAGCGCAAAGCGGACGAGCGCCGTCTCGAGCAGCAACTGCTGCTGCGTGCTCCGCCGGAATCGCGGTTCGAGTTCGCCGAGTGCCGTCAGCATGCGAAGCAGGTCGCCTGACGACAGGCGTCCGCGTCGCTCGGCAAGGGCCGCCCTCGTGCGTTCGGACATGTCGCCGGGTTCCCCGCCCAGTTCGACGGCGAGTTGGGCGCGAACCATGTCGCCGAAACCGCCAAGGAACAGGCCGAGGTCGATCCCCTCCTCCACCAGGCGGGCCACCGCGCCGAACACGTCGCCGGCC
>CBIHMX010000198.1:0-5458 GCA_966211115.1 uncultured Gemmatimonadaceae bacterium
ATTGACGATTGACGATTGACGATTGACGATTGACGATTGACGATTGACGATTGATAAGGGGGGTCTGACCCCGTTGCGCATGATCGCATGATAACGGCTCCAGGTCCCCAGTGCGCCGGCGCAGAATCCCCTTCTCATCGGGCGGGAACGGCCTACCTTCCCGTTCCGTGCCTCGTGTTTCCTCACAGCTTCGTGGCGTGAGCCGCCTCAGCCGGCAAGCCTGGCTGCTGGTCGCGGTGATGTCTGCAGGTCAGGGCTGTGCCACAGCGGCGCGCCGACCCCCGTCGGTCGCGGATAGCGCCTCCGCCGCTATTCGCATGGAAGGCATCAGCGAGGACTACTGGCGGTATCTCCAGACGGCGATGCCCGAAATTCCTGCGCGGGCGGGTGTTCAGGTCCACACCCTCGCGAGCCCTGCCCAGGAAGATGCGAGGAGGGACGGCATTTTTGCGCGGGCGGCGCTGTCATCGCTCGACGAGGTGTATGTCGACGCGTTGCCGCAGGACGAATACGTCACCTGGCTTTCGTACCGCTGGGAAATGGAAGCGATGGCCGGATGGCCAGCGTACCACGAGACGCGACTCTGGGACTTGTCGCCGGGACGATCGGCGTTCGATCGCGCGCTCGAAGTCCTGCGTTCGCAGAACATCCCGGACGCTGCGTCGGGCCAGCGCTTTCTCGGCCTGGTGAACGCGATTCCGCGGATCGCTGGCGACCTGCGGCGGGAATTCGACGAACGGGCAAGCCGTGACATCCGACTCCCGCGCATCGCCATGGAGAGGGCAATCGCGCACCTTCGCCACCTGATTGCGCCAGCGGGTGCCAGTCCGTTCGGGCTTCCTCCCGACTTCGTCGTTTCGCCCGACTCGGCGTGGCAGGTCCGCCTGGCCCGCGACGTCTCGAGCGCGATCACGGAACGCATCAATCCGGCGCTCGATACGCTGGTGACATTGCTCGAGCAGGGCCGTGAACAGGCGCCTGACGCGATTGGTCTCGGGCGCCTTCCGGGTGGCGCAGCGCACTATGAGGCACTGCTGCGCTACCACTCGACCATAGACGTGTCGGCAGCCGACGCGCACGCCATCGGGCTGCGGGAAGTCGCTCGTCTGGCGGCACTGACGGCGGCGGCGGTGCAAGAGGCTGGCCTGCCGCTCGATCGCGACTCACTGCGCGCGCAGCTGGCGGCGGATTCGCAGTATGTCGTTCCCAGTCCGGATTCGATTCCCGCCATCGCCGTTGCAATGCACACCGCGCTGGCGACCGAACTCGACACGCTCTTTCAGCCGATGCCGGCCACCCCGCTCTCGATAGGCATCCAGGCGACATCGGACTCGTGGTCCCCACTGGCGACGTATCAGGCGCCTACCGCCGCGCAGCCCACGGCGATCTACCTGATCAACCCGGAAAAGCTGGCGGCGCGTTCGCTCATGGTCCTACCGAGCCTCATCGCGGGTGATCTCATGCCGGGTCTGCACCACCAACGTGCGACCCAATTGGAGAACGAGTCGCTTCCCCTCCCGCGACGGTTTTCCGAGCACACGGGCTACGTAAAAGGCTGGCAGATCTACGCCCTCCATGTGACGGACTCACTGTCGCGCTCGATCACGCCCGCCCAGCGCGTCGGAATACGGTTGCGCGAACTCGCCGCGGCTTGTGGACTCGTCGTCGACACCGGGATCAACGCGTTCGGATGGACACGCGAGAACGCGCTCGAATTTCTCGGTTCCTACCTGCCGCTGGACGACGAGGATCTCGAACTGGAGTTCATCGTCGAGGCGGTTGAGGCCCCCGGCTCCCTTGGAGCGGGAGCGCTGGGAGCGCGCGAGTTACGCGGACTGAGGCAATGGGCCGCGCAGGAACTGGGACCGAAGTTTTCCCTCGCGGCGTTCCATCGGGAACTGCTACGCGTGGGATCGGTTCCGCTGCCCGTGCTGGGTTCGCACCTCGAGCGCTGGATCTGGGAGCAGAACCGCCCCGTGCCCGCGCCGCCCCCGGGGCAGCGTTAGGACGCGCGCGTTCCGGTCTTCGTCTTCTTCTTCACCTTCCGCTTGCGGTTCTTGCCGTAGCTGGCGCGGTTGATCTTGCCGCGCCTCGTCTTGCGATCGCCTTTGCCCATGGTCTCGGTGGTTGCAGGTTGCTGCTTGCTGGTACCGGTACGTGGTGTGAATGCCGGCTCGCCTAACGCTCGACACTCCATCTCTCGGCCTTCTAATGCGGTGCGGCGCCAGGATCCCCGGAGATCCTGGCGCCGCACGTGTTGCATTGGCGACCAGAAAGGCTCGCCGGCATACAACGTAAGAGCATCCTGCGATTTTCGCGAGTGTAAAGTTTGCGTGGGCCTTTTGGACTACGACGTGCGCTTCCGGTCGAGTTGCTCGATCGTTCGCGTCGACGGTGCTCGCTCGCGTCTGAGCCGAGCCGACACACGCTCCGCCTGTTGCAGTGCGCGCAGCACGTTTTCACCGGCCAGCTTTCTCAGATCCGCCTCGGACCAGCCTCGTCGAGACAGCTCGGCGAGCAACGATGGAAACGTCGAGACGTCCTCGAGACCAACCGGAAGCTGGTTGCCGGTGCCATCGAAGTCGGATCCAATCCCCACGTGGTCGACTCCAGCGACCTTCTTCACGTGGTCAATGTGGTCGGCGACATCGGCAAGCGTCGCCTTCGGCGCGGGATTGGCGGCGTCCCACTGCGCCATCAGCCGCGCGGCGGCGGCCGAGTCACCGCCGGCCCGCATGTTCACTTCCGACTGCTGTGCCTGACGCCGTACACCGTGATCCACGAGTTTCCGGGAAACGAACCCGGGCACGAACGTCACCATTACGACGCCGCCATTGGTGCGGAGCCGGGAGAGGATGGAATCCGGGACGTTGCGCGGCACATTCGTCAGCGCTCGCGCGGAGGAGTGTGAAAAGATGACCGGCGCCTCCGTCACGTTGAGCGCGTCGCTCATGGTTCCCGGCGAGACATGTGAGAGGTCCACCAGCATGCCCAACCGGTTCATTTCGCGAACGACTTCTTCACCGAAGGGCGTGAGTCCCCCGTGCCTGGCGGAATCGGCCGCGGCATCGGCCCAGTCGAGGGTGACGTTGTGCGTAAGCGTCATGTACCTCGCCCCGAGGTCGTAGTAGGCCCGCAGCGCACCCAGTGAATTCTCGATGACGTGACCGCCTTCCATGCCGATCAGGGAACCCACACGGCCGGCGGCATGCGCGGTCCAGACGTCCTGCGCGGTCAACGCGAGCTGAAGCACGTCGGAATATTTGGCGATGACGCGTCGGGCGATGTCGATCTGCTCCAACTGTACGCGCGCGTAGCCCGAGTCGCGGTAATCGCCGGGGACGTACACGGACCAGAACTGGCCGCCGACCATTCCGCGCTGGAGTCGCGCCAGGTCGGTGTTGCCTGACGTTGGGCGGCGGAGGTCGTAGGCCTCGACGTCGAGCGGAGCGGTAGGGACGTCATTCCGGATGTACCACGGCAGGTCGTTGTGGCCATCGACGAGCGGAACGGCGCGCAGGACGCGTCGCGCGGTTTCCAGGTGCGGATCCTGCGCGGTGACAGCGATGGGGAGCAGCAGCGTCGCCGCCGCGAGGAGATGTGCGCGCATGGTTGGCTCGGTGACCGGCTGACGATGGGGGGAAGGGCAATCGCGAACCCGATGGACGCGACGCATGAAGCTCAAAACTATGGTGACAAAGTTCCGCGCGGACAGAGGCGAACGCCGCTGTTTGACACGGCCAAGCTATGGGCGAGGTCGCGCGCGTTTGGTTGGCGGCGCGGTGAGTGGATCGTCCGGCCACGAATGTTTCGGGTATCGGGCACGCAGGTCCTTGCGCACGTCGAAGTACGAGGAGCGCCAGAAACCGGCGAGATCCCGCGTCACCTGCATGGGTCGCTGTGCCGGAGAAAGCAGGTGCAGGGTGAGGGTGACGCGGCCGCCGAGGATGGCCGGTGTGTCCGCCATTCCGAACAACTCCTGCAGCCGTATCGAAACGGCGGGAGCAGCTGGATCGGCGTAGTCGATCGGTACCCTGGATCCGGTTGGCGCCTCGAAATGCGTCGGCGCCAACTCGTCGAGTCGACGTCGCTGCTTCCAGTCGAGCAGGCCGAGCAGGGCACCCGTGACGTCCAGGTTGCGGATGTCCCGGCTGGAGCGGACGTGCTGCATCGCGTCGTGCCATTGAGCCAGCAGCGACGACATCAATGCCGCGTCGCTGACGTCGGGCCATGATTCGTCGTGTGCGTGGAGAAACGCGAGTCGCTGGCGCAGCCGTTGCGCGCCTTCGCTCCAGGGAACGATGTCGAGCCCGCGCCGCCTGATGGCATCGGCTACGGTATTCGCGACCAGCGAAGGGTCCGGATCGGTGAGCGGTTTGCGTGAAAGAACCAGCGCTCCGAGTCGGCGCTCGCGGAATGCCTGTACGCCACGTTCGTCGTCCCATTCGGCGCGGTCGACGACCGCGACCTGATCGCCAAAGTCTTCCTCGAGATCCTGGAGGGTCAGTGGTGCGGCGAGCCAGATTTTCGCTTCAGGCGAGCGGCCGTCCGACTCCGCGATGACGAGGTATGGCACCTGACTGAGTGAATCGCCCTCGGGGAGCACGGCACCGGTTCCATTGCGCAACACGTAACGCGGCTGTGGTCCGGGACGACGTTGCGCGACACGATCGGGGAACGCGAGGGCGAGAACACGACCCACATCATCCAGTCCTCGATTGTTATGGGTGTTGTGATCGCTTCGTCGCACCTGCTCAGCGATCCGTCGCAGAGCGTTCCGATCCGCAGCTGGGTACTCGCGTGGGTTGCGAAGGGCGTCGAGACGTGATCGAAGGTCAACGCCAGCGGTATGTCCGGCGCTTCGCAACGGGTCGCGTTCGCCGAGCAGGGCAGCCAGTTCGGCCGCGAGTTGGCCTGCGCCCCGCTTTTCTCCTTGCATCAGCATGTGTGACAGGCGCGGGTGCATGCCGAATCCGGCCATTGCCTCACCGGTCGTGGTCAGGCGGTGTTGATGATCCAGGGCGCCGAGCTGCACGAGGAGCTCGCGTGCCTGGGAGAAGGCCGCTGGTGGTGGCGGGTCGAGCCACGACAATTCGGCGGGATCGTTGATGCCTGCCGCGGCCAGATCGAGTGCGAGCGGGGCGAGGTCGCCTTCGAGTATTTCCGGTGCGGCGAAACCCTGCAAGCTCGCGTTCTCGTCCTGCGACCACAGCCGGTAACAAATCCCGGGCGCGGTGCGACCGGCGCGACCGCGACGCTGGTCGGCGGCGGCGCGTGACACGCGCAGAGTCTCCAGCCTGGCCATGCCGGTGCGGGGAGAGAACCGGGATCGCCGGGCAAGGCCGCTATCGATCACGATGCGCACCCCCTCGATCGTGAGGCTCGTTTCGGCGATCGACGTGGAAAGCACCACTTTACGCCGATCTTTCTCAGACGGAGCGATGGCGCGATCCTGATC
>CBIHMX010000199.1:0-5453 GCA_966211115.1 uncultured Gemmatimonadaceae bacterium
TCCGTTTCTCGACCACGAGTTCGTCGAGCTGGCGATGCGGGTACCGGCGACGCAGAAGTTGCAAGGGTCCACGACGAAATGGATTCTGCGACGCGCGTTTGCCGATGTCCTTCCCGCGTCCGTGAAGCAGCGGCAGAAAGAGGGCTTCAGCATCCCGATGAAGCAGTGGCTGGCCGGTCCGCTCGAGCCTCTCATGCGCGACCTCCTCTCGCGCGAGCGTTTGAACTCGCGGGGACTGTTCCAGGCCGGTGAAGTCGAGCGGCTGATGGCCGAGCACGTCGCGGGACGCCGCAATCACGCGCATCGTCTCTGGTGCCTGATGGCCCTGGAACTTTCGCTGTCGTCTCTCGAGCGTCATTCAGCCGGCGTGAAATAGCCGTGACCATGCCGCACAACCGCATCGTGCTGCTGCTGCGCGTCATGGCCATCGCACTCGGCGCCGCGAACGCGGGCGCCGCCATGGCGGCGCAGTCCATGGGGCATGAGGGCGTCAACTACCTCGATCAGGCTGACGCCTGGTTTCGCGGTGACTGGGCCACGGCCGTCAACGGCACCTGGAGTCCACTCTATCCGCTCCTGTTGGGCATCGCGATGCGCGTCATTCGGCCGTCGGCGAGCATGGAGTTTCCGCTCGTTCACGCCGTCAACTTCGTGCTCTACATACTGGCGTTGTTTGCGTTCGAGTTCTTCTGGAAGCAGGTCAGTGACCGGTACTACGCCCGCGACGATGGCGATGACGTGCTGCCGCGGTGGGCGTTGACGAGCCTCGGTTACGCGCTATTTGTGTGGACCAGCCTCTGCGTCATCCGGCTGTTTGTCGTAGCGCCGGACATGCTCGTGGCCGCGTTGGTGTTCCTCGCGTCCGGATGGCTGCTGTGCCTGACGAGTGGCCGCATGACCGCGCGGACCACCGTATTGCTCGGGGCCACGCTCGGCGCAATGTGCCTGGCGAAGGCGTTCACGTTTCCGGTCGCCATCCTGGCGCTGCTCGTCGCTGGCCTGCTGTTCGTGCGCATCGGTCAACGAGGGCGCGTTCTTGCCGCAGCGGCCGGCTTCGCGATCGTTACCGTACCGTTCGTCGTTGCCCTGTCGCGGGACGCCGGTCGTGTCACGTTAGGCGATGTCTTCCGGGTAACGTACCTCAAGTACGTCCGCAATGCGCCGTTTCCGCATTATCGTGACGGCTCGCCGGACATCGACGGTACGCCCGAGCACCCGATGGACGGCTCAGCGACGACGCCACCCGTGATCCAGTATGACGCGGGGATGCCGGTGACCTACGCCCCGCTCTATGACCAGGGATACTGGTTCGCGGGTCTGTCGCCAACCTTCCGTCCCGGGCTGCAGTGGCGCGCAACCGCGACGAACCTCGAGCGATACGCCGGTCTCTTTCTGCGGCTGGAGGGTCTCGTGCTCGCGTGGCTGGTGGCCCTGGTCATCTTCCGCGGACGGCGAAAGGTCGCGATGGAGTCGTGGGTCCTCGGTGGAATCGCCGTGGCGGCGTTTGCGACATATTCCGTGGTGTACGTCGAAGACCGGTACGTGGCGCCGTTCATCGTCCTGCTCTGGGCCGCGGCGCTTCTGTTCGTGAAACTTCCGGCTGCACCTCACCACCCGGCGTGGCTGCGCGCATCGTCTGTTGTCATGCTCGCTGGATTCGCATTCAACATCGGCGTGTTCCATCTCGATGGCCTGAATGCCTTGATTGGCTTTGCGCCATCCGCGGTCGGCGGACCAGTCAGCGCCAACGACACCGGCCCTGACAGGCCCACCGACGTTGCCCTCGCGACCGGGGAACTCGGCCTGAGCCCTGGCGATCGCATTGGCATCATCGGCGACGCCCTTCACGCGAGTTGGGCGCGACTGGCCCGCTTTCGCATCGTCGCCGAAGTAGCACCAGCCGATGCCGCGGCCTTCTGGCGTGGATCCTCGGACGACCGAGCCGCGGTCCTTCGCGTATTCGAGGCAACGCAGGTCCGCGCCGTTTTCGCGGTGAATCCGCCAGCAGATTCACCGCTGTCAGGCTGGACGCGCCTTGGCGACACACACGTCTACGTGCACGTCAGCACTCGAGCCCTCCCAGCAACACGGTAGCTGGAATTGACGCTCCGCGTGAATTCGCCCAATCCGCGGCAACTCGCCTCTCCGCTGTTGACCCGCCGCGCCAATCTGTTTTCAGATCACTCGCCTAACGTGGCGTCTTCCGGGAGCCCCGAAAGCTCTCGACTACGCCTGCGGCAGATCCGGTCAGCGCCCCGACATTGCCGCGGCGAACCTCGCGCCACACGAGCCGAATCAGGATCAGCGGCACGCCAATCAGGAAAAAGCCCACCTTCTCCGAGATTGATCCATGCCGCCCGAGGAAGCGAAGCCAATTGCGCGCCTTCACACGCGCATAGTCCTCGGTGTAGCGCCCGCCGCCATACGTGTGCCCGACCTCGTGATACGCCATCGCCGACGGCGTGTACTGCGCGATGTAGCCGCGTTTCTGCAATCGCAGCGAAAAATCGAGATCCTCTGGCCCGACCGGGTTGAACTGCTCGTCGAAGCCGCCAAGCTCCCGGAAGAGCGCGGCGCGCACCATCATCATGCCGCCTCCGGAAATACAGGGCGCCGGCCTGTCGTATTGCCCGCGATCCGGCTCGAACATCCCGATCGGACGCGTACGACCCCGCCAGAAGCTCACTTCGCATCCCCCGCCATCGTTGATCAACTCGGGCTGGTGCAGAAGCCGCAGCTTGGCCTGCGTCTGGCCGATGGCGGGGTTCGTGAGCATTGGCGCGAGCAGCGCTTCGAGGAAACCCGGCGTGACGACGAGGTCGTTGTCGACGAACGCGAAGTAGTCGGGATCGTACAATTCCCGGGCGAGCGCTGCCGCCGCGTTCCGGCCTCCGGCGACGCCGAGGTTTCGTGGTTGCCAGTGGACGTGCACGTCCGGGAACTGCTCGCGGATCGCTTCGGCGGTTCCATCCGTCGATCCATTGTCCCAGACGAGAAACGCCGCCCGCTGCCGATCTTCACCGGAAAAGCTGGCCAGTGCGCGCAGCGTCGACTCCCGCTGGTTCAACGTGAGGATCAGGACGGCCCCCGACGGCGAGGGAGTCATCAGGTGTCGTGAGGGCGTCAGGCCAAACCGATCCGTGCGCGAGCATAACGAGCCGCCACTAACGAGGCGAGGGACGCCGGCCGGAGGCTCACAGCGGTCCGGAAACTCGCGTCACGCCGGGCTGTTGCCCCGATACGGTGCGCGTCCATGGCTCCTTTGAGGAGCTGGCGCGAAAGCCAGTGCCGTGTCCACTTCCGGATCGCATCGGCGACGACAGATGGCACGGCTGTTCCCGCAATGTACGACTCAGCCAGCGACTCGATCGTTGTCGCCACCCAGTCGACTTCATCCGGACCGGTTTCCGGTTGCCAGCCGTCGATGATCTGAAGAATGCGATCTGCCTGGTTGTCCCATAACGCGCGCTCGTTCGACCCTTCGGGAAACAGTGCGTGCGCGGCGTTGAATCGCGCCCGCCGCAGTTCCGTGAACCGGTCCGGATGCGTCGAGGACATCGCGTAGGGACCCATCCGGTATCGCACGAGTGGTGAAGGGAGGTTCGCCACGGGAAGCCGGTCGGCGATCCTGACCCAGAGGTCGTAGTCCATCGCATACCGGAACGATTCATCGTATGCCCCGACGCGATCGGCCACCAGCGACCGCCGCCAGGTGACCGCCGAATGGTAGAACGGGCAGAGGAACGCCATGACCCATCGCAGCACGTCGTGGTTCTCCGGCTGGCTCTCCTTCCGGAGCACGCGCCCGCGCTCATCGATGATGCGGCACCCGGATCCGACCATGGCCACCGCCCGATTCTCCCTGAGAAACCGGATTTGCCGCGCCAACCGGGTCGGCTCCGCGATATCGTCGGCATCGATACGCGCCAGAAATTCACCGCGTGCTTCAGCGAGCCCGCGGTTCAGGGATACGGTGAGCCCGAGGTTCGTATCGTTCCGCAGGACACGAATCCGGTCGTCAGGCAACGCACTGACGATTGCCGGCGTACGGTCGGTCGAGCCGTCATCGACGATGATGAACTCGAAGGCGTCATGCGTCTGGGCGAGCACGCTGCGGATTGCTTCCTCGACGAAGCGCTCCCCGTTGTATACTGCGAGCAACACGGTTACGCTCGGCGCAGCGGCCATCAGCGGCGCGCCGTCGCGACGGAAACGGGGGACATCGGATGGGACAGTCGAGTAGTCATCGTCGTCCGAAGGTCGTGCTCATTCCGTGGGGCACCGTCATCGAGGATTACCTCGACCCGATCGGCCGCAGTCTTGCCGAGTTCCGAACTCAAATGACCGGGGGCTGGCTCTTCAACTATGTCCAGGCCTTGCAACTGGCGGGAGTCGATCCCGTGATTCTCGTTTTTTCCGCGGAAGCGCGGCATGTCGATCACGCGGTGCACGAGCCTACCGGCGTTCCATTCATCACCCACCCTGCGACGTCGATAGCCCGCCTCGTACACAAACCGAATCCCCGCCGCTCCGGTGGGGATTTGAACGTGGGGGGCCGGCAGCCACGCGCAAAAGGTTTCCTGCGATCGATCATTCTGGAGGCGAGCCGGTATCTGTCGACCCCGGCCGGATTGCTGGCTCACACGCTGCGGGAGTCAGGGGCATCGGCCGTGCTCTGCCAGGATTACGAATGGGAGCGGTTCGACATCATCGTTCGTGTCGGTCGTCGATTGGGGATTCCCGTCTTCGGTATTTTTCAGGGCGGTAGCCTCAACGCGGGATTCATCTCCAGGGTCGTGCGATCGTCGTCGATCCGGAACAGCGCAGGTCTCATCATCGGATCGCGGCGCGAGGTCCAGCGCGTGCGCACCACGTACGGGATACCCGCGTCGGCCATTGGCGAGTTCCCCAATCCGATCCCGTTCGAAGAGGTCAAGGTGCAGGACGCAAGGGCCGCGAGGAGCGAGCTGGAAATTCCCGGCGACGCATTCGTGGTTGGCTGGCACGGTCGTGTTGAGCTTCACGCCAAGGGACTCGACCTGCTCGCTGCCGCATGGCACCAGCTCGTCGCCGAAGCAAGCGACAGGCCGCGCGTGCTGCTCATGATCGGATCGGGAACGCACGACGAACAGCTTCGTGAGCTGCTGGGTCCACGGCTGCGGGATGGCAGCATACGCTGGCTGAATGAATACACAACGGATCGGAGCCGCATCTATCACTACCTGTCGGCGGCGAACGTGTACGTGTTCCCGTCCCGGAAGGAAGGATTCCCGGTCGCTCCGCAGGAGGCGATGGCGCTGGGACTGCCCATCGTCGCGGCTCAGGCGCACGGGATCGATGAAATCGCGCCAAATGGAGAAGCCGACGGGGCAATCCGCATACCCGCGGACGACGCAAATGCGCTTGCTCGCGTACTGTCGGCCCTTTCGCGAGACCCGGATCGTGTCGCGCGC
>CBIHMX010000200.1:0-5431 GCA_966211115.1 uncultured Gemmatimonadaceae bacterium
ACCGGAAACGAGCCGGCCATGCCCTCGAACCAGGCGTCGGGGCTGCCGATATGCGCCGACGACACGAGCACGATGGCGCCAATCGTCGCCAGCCTGACGACACTCTTCATCGACGGACTCGCGCCATGCCGCTGCCCACCCACAATCCCACTCGCGACGTGACGATCGCCGTGGCGAGCGCGATGGCGAGGCCGCGGACGAGGTCGGGTACGCCGGCGTAGCTCCAGAACTGATACCGCCAGTCGCCGAGCCTGACGTAGTAATCCCACTGATCCACACCGAAGAGCCAATTGCGTGCCGCCGGCGACAGCAGAAACTCGCCCCACCACCAGTGAGCCACCAGCATGCTTCCAACGAACGTCGTGCCGAGAACAACCGACAGCCACCAGTCGTTCAGGCGTGTGCGCTTCATGATGACGTCGATCACGAAGCCGGGGATGATCAACAGCAAGGGAAATGGCGGCGGCACCATTCGCGAAACCGGATTGTGGATGGGCGCGAGCTTGGCGGTCGCGCCAAACAGCGGCAGGATCCAGACGAGCAGCACGATGATCGCCATGTAGATCGCGGCGGTGGTGGTCGCCGGGTACCGGAGCCTCGAGGGTCGCGATGTGGCGATCAGGATGACCGGGATCAGGATCGCCGTCACTCGATAGAATGCGGGACCATGCATATCGTTCGCGAAGGCCGCGAATTCCATGATGCCCGTCGCGTGCATCGCCAGCAGGATGCCGGACGACATGGCGTAGAGCAACGCCAGGCGCGAGCCCTCGTCAGGCGTGGCTCGATTCTGCCTGGCCAGCGTCATCAGGATCGCGCCCGCCTGGATGCCGATCATGCCCCACGCCAGCACCATGTGGGGCGGGCTCATGATCTTCACGTCCAGCCCGTACGCGTTGTGCCACCAGTTGTCGAGCGGGGCCGACGCAATCATCGTCAGCGTTCCCCAGATACACAGCCACGCGCCTAACGGGCCGCGGAATCCCCAGAACCCGACCGTGGCGGCATGGTCGGAAGGCGTCCCGGCGAACGTCGTGCGGAGTACCAGCCAGCCGCAGGTCGTTCCCGCGACCAGTGCCGACACCTGCTCGAGGAGGTGTGGCGGGGACCAGAACGTGTCCCGGCCGATCGTGCGATGCCACGAGATGTCCCAGATCAGCCCCACGACAATGCCGAGCGAAGCGCCGAGGACTGCGTACAGTGGCCACATCGCCGCGGTGATTCGGCCGGCTGGCGCGGCAACAGACTGGATCGGGGCGGTGGTCGAGGTCACTGCGGAAGCGTTGAGGTCTGTGAAAGGTGCAGCGTGAAGCGGAAGGCGCAACGCGGATTACGCAAAAGCGCTTGATCTCGCCCAGGTACCCTTCCTCTCGCTCCGCCGGACCCCAGCGCAGGGCGCGCCGAACGGACCAGGTGAGGCTCTCGGCCCGTTCGGCCGCCTGACGACTACTGCACTTTCACGAGCGCACGCATCCAGGGGTGAATACAGCACTGGTACCGGTGATCACCGGGGGCGAGCCCGTTGAGCTCCAGCCGGTCACCGGGCGCGAGCTCGTTTGTGGTCGGCGCGCCGGGGACACATTCGGGTGCCTGGGTCAGCCCCTGGCTCAACGGAGGCACGAACCCCCCACCGAATTCCGCCACGCGGGTGAAAGTGTGCGTCCGGCCGCCTTCGTTGGTCACGCGAACGTGCTGCCCCGCATCGATCCGCAGGTACGACGGCTCGTTGCGCCACGCGGGGTGCCCAACCACTGAAAGGGACAGCGGCGACGACAGGAAGGCGCCGAACCCGGCTTCCGTGACGGCCCCATCCCGGAGCGTGCACCCGCCTGTCGGGGCCCACGCCGGGTCCGTTGCACAGTCATCGAGGATCGCGATCTGTGAACGACCATGCGCGTCGTGCGCGTTCATCGCGACAACCGCACCATGGTCAGTCACGACGTCAGCGGCGGTCTGCTGTCCAACGGGGTCTTCGCTGCAGGCGATACTGACGCCGGCCAGCACGCATAACGAGTATACGGCACGAGGCATGTCTGACTCCTTCGCTGGGTGAATTCCAGCGGCGCTGGTGAGACCGGAATTGTTCCGGCCCGGGCGGTATCAGACACGTGCACGCCGGACGCCGATGGCGACCGTCGCGAGCGGGGGCTGGCGAATCTTCACGGGACCGGAACCGCAGAGCAACTCGGCCGTGGAGCCGCCGGGTTTGCTGCCGGCACTTTCCGACGTGTCAGCCCGACGTCCCCGACCTCGGATCGAGTCTCATCGCCCGTAGTACCGAGGGCAACGCGGCCGCGGTCGCCAGCACGAGGACGGCACTGCCAACGATGGCCAGCACCGCCAGCGATCGAGGATCGATACCAAATACGAAGCGCCGAAGCAGGTTCGCCGTCAGCCACGCCCCCGTCAGTCCGAGCAACACTCCCGGCACCGTGAGCCGCGCCACCTGGATGAGCACCTCTCGCGCGAGGTCCGCTGGAACTGCGCCGAAGACCAGCCGCAGCGACAATTCGCGCTCGCGATTTGCGACCAGTTGTCGCATGACTCCGTAGCTTCCGAGGCCCGCGATCATCACGGCCGCTACCGCAAAAAGGAGCAGGATGCCGGCCCGCATCTGTGGCAACGCGTTCGCCGATTGCACGAGGGCATCGAGCGTCGTTATGCCTGACGCGGCGACCAGCGGGTCGGCCGATCGCAGCGCGCGCTGGATCGCCGCGCTGGCCTCACGGCGGCCGGCCTGCGTGTGCACGACGATGGAAATCCGGGTACCCGACAACTGCGCGAAAGGCACGTATACGGCTTCACCTGGCGGCGCTTCGTACCCTCCATCCATGGCGTCGCCGATGACGCCGACGATCTCGAACGGGGTGTTGGCGGTGCCGGGCGCGCCCGCCCGGTGAATCTGCTTCCCCACCGGATCCTGGTTCGGGAAGTATCGATCGGCGATCGCTCGGCTGATGATGACCACGCGGGGGGACCCGTTATCGTCGCCGGCGGTGAAATAGCGGCCGCGCAGGAGTGCGAAACCCATGACGCGCGGATAGTCGGGTGAAATGCGCCGGAAGTGGAACAACGCCGGATCGCCGGTAATGGCGCCGTTCTGGTCCGGCACAAACCAGCGGCTGCCCCACCTCACGTCGCTCACGGGCAACGTCGTCGTCATCGCATGACCCGTGAAGACCGGTTCGCCTTCCAGCGACGCCGTCAGCGCGTCCGCAAAGGCCACGCGAGACGGGTGCGTTCCGTATTGCGCGTCAGGCAGAATCACCCGAGCCACGGTCAGCCGATCCGCCTCGAAACCGTCAGGAACGGCGGAAAGGTTACGAAAGCTCATCCCGACGATGGCAGCCGCCGCCAGCACGATCACGGACAGCGAGGCCTGCAGGACGACCATGGCCCGCTGCAGACGGAGGGCGCCGGCCGAATGCGAGGCCGATCGCGACGACGAGCGAAGCGTCTGGGCAAGCGCTCGTCGCTGCGTGACCAGCGCCGGCAACGAGCCGGCCGCCAGGGCAACGATCGTGGCGATCGGAATGCAGATCGCCAGCACCGTCGCATCCACTCTCACCTGGCCGAGGAAATATCCGAGCTGAGGCCCGAGATCCAGTTGCTTCGCGAAGGCCAGCAAGAGCACGGCCAGTCCCACGCCCAGCACCAGTCCGGCACCGACGATCAATCCGCTTTGTGCCAGCAGCAGCCGAACGACCTGTCGCCGACCGCCACCTAACGCGATACGGATCGCCATTTCCTGGTTCCGCTGGAACCCCCACGCCCCCAGGAGTGAGACTAGGTTGAGGATCGCGAGCACGAGCAGGCAGGCAGCCGCCACCTGGATCAGCACGACCGTCGAGTTGGCGCCGCTGAGCAGCAGTTCACGCAGCGTCTGCATGCGGTAGTGATAGTCGCGATTGTCCGGCGGATAGGCTTCCTGGCTCCGCCGCGTGAATTCGTTCACCTCGGCCATGGCGGTGCGAGGCGCGACCCCGTCCGCGATTCGCCCGAAGATCGCCAGGGACCGGGCGCCAGCCACCTGGACGCGCTGGTTAGGCGGAATGTCGAAGGGTTGCCAGACATCGGTGGGTGCCGGCTGCGAGAACCCCGGCGGCATCACGCCGATGATCGTCGTCGGAACGCCGTCGATCGTGATGACCTTTCCGACCACGCCCGGGTCGCGGGCAAAGGCGGACGTCCAGATGGCGTGGCTGATGACGATCACCGGCGCTGGCGACGGACCTTCCTCGTCAGGCGTGAAGCCGCGCCCGAGGACCGGGGACACGCGCATGGTACGGAAGAACGTCGCCGAAGCACGGGTGTTCTGCAGCGCCCGGACGTCGGTCCCCTGCTGCCAGTTGACGATGTTCTGCAACGTGACCGTCAGCTCGTCGAACGAGCGTTCGGTGTCGCGTAGCAGCAGGTAGTTCGGGTACGCGTCGGAGAACAGCACCTCACCGCGTCCCGGCAACTCCCGGAAGGGACCGATGCTGACCAGGCGATCGGGTTCGGGAACGCCGATGCCCGAGAACAGGAAGGCGCGCAACACGGCGAGGGCGGCGGTGTTGACGCCGAGCGCGCTGGCCATGGTCAGGATGGCCACGACGGCGACGGCCTTCCGGCGCGCGAGGAAACGCAGGCTGCTGACCAATTCCACGGAATGACTCCAGTCGATGATTGCGGTCTGTCGAACTGGAGCCTAGGATGACGCAGAGGTATGCGTCAAATGCCTGTCGTTGATTCATCCCATACCCTTTGATTATGGCTGACCGAACGGTGCGCACCCAGCCGGCTCCGCGGCTGGAGATCCGCGACCTGCGATTGGTCACGGTCGTGGCTTCGCAGGGCTCGTTGACCAGGGCGGGTGAAATCCTCCACGTGTCGCAACCAGCGCTCAGCCGGCACCTGGCGCAGCTCGAGGCGCGGTTAGGCACGCCGTTGTTCGTTCGCACGGGCGCCCGCATGGTCCCGACGTCCACCGGGGACATCCTGCTCCGGCACGCGACGATAGTGCTGCAGCACCTGACCGAGGCCGAGACCGCCGTACACACGGCCCGGGCCCAGCAGCGTCGCGTGATCCGCGTCGGCACCGAGTGCTACACCGGCTACCACTGGCTCCCCGGCGTGTCGAGTCGGTTTGCCCTGTCGCATCCGGACGTCGAGATCGACATCGCGTTCGACGCCGCGGGAGACCCGGTACCCATGCTGCGCGATGAGCATATCGACGTGGCCCTGTTGACCGAGTTTCGCCAATGGCCGGGGCTTCAAGTCACGCGCCTCTTTACCGACGAGCTGGTGGCGGCGGTATCGCCACGTCACCCCTGGGCGGGGCGGCCCTACCTGGCGGCAAGGGACTTCTCGAGCGTCCGGCTGTTGCTGCTGTCATCACCCGAAACGAGTTATGTCGTCAACAGGTTCCTGACTCCAGCAGGCATTACGC
>CBIHMX010000201.1:0-5404 GCA_966211115.1 uncultured Gemmatimonadaceae bacterium
ATGCCGAGCAGCGGAATCCATTCAGCGACAATCTGATCGCCGAGATCCAGCGATGACACCTCCACCTCGGCCCATTTGCCGATCAGTACATCGGACATCGCCTCGAAGTACGACTTCCATGCGCGCTTGGGGAGATTGTGCATGACCATGGGCACTTCCTTCTTTCATCGGATTCGATCACACAGGCCCGACCGGAACCCGCCCATACGGCGAGCGTCCCGGCCGGGGTCCCGTTGACAGCCAGTTCTCAGGAAGTCGTCAGTGGTCGTGACTAGCGATCGAGGTTCACGATCACGCCACCATAGAGCCGGTGGCCATTCCGCGCCTCGCGGCCAAAGAAGCTCGAGGCTTCGTCCTTCGATGGAACCATCATGAATCGATAGTCCGCCCGAAGGCCAAATCGGCCATCGGAGTACCACTTGAGACCGCCTCCCAGATTGCCGGTAAAGAACGTTTCGGTGTCGTTCACGTCCAGCGGCGCTCGTTCGAACATCGTCATCCCGCCGATGCCGCCGGTGGCGTACAGCACTGCACCGCCGCGCGACGGCGTCGACAGAACGAGGTTGCCCGCATATCCAAACGTGTTGGGTGTCCGAACGTCACGGCGGAGTCCGCCGAACGCCAGATCCTGCTTGACACCCAGGCTCCCAGTCAGCTCGCCCTCGATGCCGACGAAGCGGTTGAAGTTGTATCCGATCGTTGCGCCGAGATCATAGTTGCCGAATCCCGGCTCGTTTTCCGCGTCCATGAAGAACGTGCCGCCTCCGGGAATCAAGGTCATCTCCACGCGGCCCGGTCCTGGCCCACCCTCCTGCGCGTACGCGGGCACCGCGGCCAGAACGAGGCCCAGCGCTATCAAGGCAACGTAACTCTTGGCCGCCATCCGGCCCTTGCTCGTCATTCCGTTCATGATCGAATTCCTCCTTGAGATCGACGGCTTCGACCAAGCAAATTGCAACCGATATACCAGTGGCGGGAGCGGCAAAGCGCGCCGGCAACCTCAGATCTCGCGGCGCTGCAAGGCCGCCCTCGCTTGAAAGGGAGAAACTTCCGATCGCGACAGGAAATTCTTCGTGTTTCGGGTGCGCGTTCCGGTGGGCGATGGTTATCGGCTCTCACATGCGGTCCGCAGCACAACGCAGCCCATCCGCCTCTTGTCTCCCAAGGCGCCTTCGGCAGCCAAGCCGTGCTCTATCCGCGATGGCTCGCGGGTCTCGACGTGTAAAGGTGGTCTGAGGATTGCGTTTCGAGCGCTGAATGGGTCGGGAGGGGAATCATGCTCGAGGCGCACGCGCGAGTTCAATTGCCCTCGTCATCCGGCAACACGAATGCGCGCGAGCTCTCTGCGCCTTGGTCGCTATGGATGCGAAGCAGGAGCGGAGCATCTTCTGTGGCATCCGGCCGCACGCGCATCGACGTTCGCCTCGAAGACCAGGACCGAGATTCGAAGGATAGCCCCGGCCGCGCGCTTCCGGTCCGCTTCGATCGAGTCTCGCTGGCCTTCGATGACCATGTCGTGCTGCGTGACATCAGCTTCGACATCCCTGCCGGCCATATGGCGATTCTGCTGGGCGCGAGCGGCGCCGGAAAATCAATCATTCTCAAGCTGATTGTGGGGTTGCTCAAGCCGGATGCGGGACGCATCTGGGTGAACGGCCATCGCATCGATGCGATGAGCGAGTCAGAGCTGATGGCGGTGCGCGCCGACATCGGAATGGTCTTTCAGGAGGGCGCACTCTTCGACTCCCTGACCGTCGGAGACAACGTAGGCTACAGACTGTACGAGCACACTGATCTGTCTCCTGAAACAGTGCGCCGTCGGGTCGAGGAGGTGCTCGGACTGGTGGGTCTGGCGGCGTACATCGATCGCATGCCGTCTGAGCTCTCAGGGGGTGAGCGCCGGCGCGTCGCGATCGCACGCGCCATGGTTTCGAGACCACGTCTGCTGCTCTTCGATGAACCGACGACCGGACTGGACCCGATTACTGCCAGAACGGTGGACGACGAGATCGTCAAATCGAGGGATCTGGAGCATGCCACGTCAATCCTCGTGACCCATCAGCTCCGTGATGCCTTCTACATCGCGACGCACGAGGCCGTGCGCGAACAGCAGAGCGTGACGATTCGACCAATTCACGAGCGCCGAGCCAGCGATGTCGAATTCATGATGCTCAAGGATGGAAGGATCCATTTCAAAGGCGCTCTGGGAGATCTGCGTGCGTCCAAGGACCCCTACGTCAGGGCCTTCCTTTCCTAACCCCTCGCCTCCACGCAGGCCGCTCGGAACATGTTGTCAACTCTGCGATCGAATCGACACCGTCGAAAGGGTATCTGTTTTCGATTGCCAGCTTCGGGCGGCTTATCTAGATTCGGTCGAGTGGATGGCGACGCCGAAAGCACCCGCGGCGAGCCGAAAACGGAGCGTCCACGAATCGTGGCACATGGAGGAGGCAAGATGGCCGTAACAACTGAGACCCGAACGGATACGCAGATCCAGACTGATGTCTTGGCGGAATTGAAATGGGAACCGCGGATTCAGCCAAATGAGATCGGCGTCGCGGTCAAGGACGGTATTGTGACGCTGACGGGGACCGTCGAGTCGTACACGAAGAAATACGCTGCCGAAGAGGCCGCCCATCGCGTCCGCGGTGTGAAGGCTGTTGCCAATGACATCGAGGTGAGGCTGTTCAGCACCACCGAGCGCAGTGACGCCGATATTGCCGCGGCTGCTGTGCGCGCGCTGGAATGGGATGCGTTCGTCCCGATTGACAAACTTGATGTCACGGTTTCGAAGGGATGGGTGACGCTCAGGGGGGACGTTGAGTGGCGTTATCAGCGCGAAGACGCGTACGACGTGGTTCGACGGTTGTCCGGCGTCAAGGGTGTCACGAACTTGATTGTGGTCAGGCCCCGCCTGACGCCGTCCGACCTGAAGAAGAAGATCGAAGACGCGTTGGTGCGTACGGCGGAGCTCGATGCCAAGAACATCAACGTCGAAGTGGACGGGAGCAAGGTCACGCTCACAGGGACCGTCCGCTCCTGGGCCGAAAAAGAGGAAGCGGCCAGGCAGGCGTGGGCCGCGCCCGGCGTCAGTTCCGTCGACAACCGGATTACGATCTCCTACTGAGGCTTGCAGTGCGCATCCGGCGTCGTCGCCGTGAGTTCGTGTAGCGCGAAGTGAAACACCGTGTGCGGTCCAGGCACTGCTCACCAGACCGACACGTGCGTCGGCTTGCTGACAGCTCAGTTCTTCGAATCGATGCAGCCCACGACGGTTTGGCCCGCCCAGCACGTGCTGTGAGCCCGCAGTCAGTCCCATCACGGGAGAGGTGAGGGCAGGCCATGGCGAGCCGCGACGCGGCAAGTGACGAACACCTCGCGACAGACGTGCTTACGGAACTCAGCTGGGACCCCAGGGTGCAGCCGAATGAGATCACGGTCAACGTCAAAGACGGTGTCGTCACACTTGGTGGATGGGTGGACGCCTACGCGAAGCGCCGGGCCGCCACAGAGGCGGCTCACCGCATCCGCGGTGTGAAGGCGGTCGCCAATGATATTGAAGTTCGACTTGCGGCGTCGGGCACGCCGACCGATGCTGCCTTGACCGAGGTCATTCTCTCCGCGCTGGAATGGAACGGCCTGATTCCTACAAATTTGCTCGTGGCGACGGTCTTCGAGGGATGGGTGACGCTCAAGGGCGAGGTCGAATGGGAGTATCAGAGACAGGAGGCGGAACGCGTGGTGGGTCGTCTTAAGGGTGTCACTGGAGTAACCAACGTGATCACCGTTAAACCTTCCGCGCGAGCTTCAGCTCTGAGAGAACAAATTGACGAGGCGTTGAGCCGCAATACTCACATCGACATCGGCCGGGTCACCATCGTCGTCGACGATAGCGCCGTGATTCTGACAGGGACCGTGGGCTCGTGGGCGGAGCGGCAGGAGGTGGAACGCGCGGTGTGGTCAGCTCGCGGGATTACCTCGGTGGACAATCGCATCGTCGTCTCCTCCTGAGACGTCCGATACGCATGCCGATCAGCCATGTGATCGATCGCTTCCGGCAGCGAATGTTCACCCAAGCAAGCGGTCTTGTCACACTTGAGGACCTGAACGCCCACCTGGATGCCGAAGAACGTGAGCGGGGGCTTGATCTCCCGGAGCTGTTCGATGCGACGGGCGTTAGCACGAATGTGACGCCCGCGCAGATACGGCAGCTTGTGAATCGGGCGCATGCGACGCTAGGAAAGGCTCCGCTCGGGCCTACGGCAATCGTGGTCACTGACGACGTCGCGTTCGGGATGGCGCAGATGTACGCGATCCTCACCAGGCCGTTGGGAATAGTTGTTGAGGTGTTCCGGGACGTCGCGTCTGCGGAACGGTGGCTGGCGTCCCTGACCGGCGCGACGGCTGCTCACCGTCGTGACGAGACGTGAGTCGCTATGCGCCTCCTATTCTGGTCTCGTCGAAAGAAGGCTGTCGGCGACCTCGAACACGCGGTCAGGCACGCCTTATTCAGCCTTCCTGGCTTCAAGGACTTCGAAGCACCAGGGATCTTGGTGAAGGCGTTTGGCGGGGAGGTGGTCTTGGCGGGCATCGTGAGCACGAATGAGGCTCGCCAGCTTGCTCTGCGAGTCGTGTCCGCAGTTCCAGGAGTTCTGCAAGTACGGAACAAGCTACGGACGGATACTGAGCTGACAGCCGCATTGCGCGATGCACTATGTACTAGCCCACTCACTGCCCGCTTCCCGATCGAGCCTGTAGTACGGGACGGCGTCGCCGAGCTGCGCGGAGGCGCGAGTTATGACGCGCAGCTCGCCGCGATCAAAGCGGCGCACGCGATTGATGGGATCAGGGACGTGGCTAACTATGTACAACTCTCGCCCGGCGTTGCGTCGACGCGACGTGTGGAACGCAGGCCGCCCACAAGGGCGTCAGAAGACGATGGCCACGCAGGAACGTGGCCTCCGTCGGACAGTGAATCCAGACCGTCTGTACGAACCCGAGACGAGCGGCTCGACGAGGCCTTGGAAGAGACATTTCCGGCGAGCGACGCACTGGCGAATACGATGGTCACCGGCGTTCGCCCAGCCCCTCCACCGGACGACTGATTCCAAGTTGCGTGACACCTCGGACCTCAAGGCCAGCAGATCGCTGACTCGAGTCCTCGAGGCCGGCGCGCGCCGGCCAGACGCGCTCCGCGCGAGAAGAGCAGGATACCGAGAGGCTCGCCGAGCAGAAGTCCAGCAAGGACGTATACGTTCCCGCTCCGATTTGCTCGAACGGTACGCCCGCATTCGCAAAACAAACAGTGGCAGCACGAATTGAACGGGCGTCGCCCACTACGTTAGTGTCCGAAGCGATTTAAGTGTCTGGGCGCGCTGACGTCCATGGAACATTGACGCCAGCT
>CBIHMX010000202.1:0-5385 GCA_966211115.1 uncultured Gemmatimonadaceae bacterium
TGGAGTTCGGCATTCACCGACCGCGCGAGCTCGGCTGCCGTCAGGAACGCGGCGACGGACATGGGTGAGAAGTCGACGCCGCACACGATGCGCTTGATTCTCAACGCCGGAGGATCCATCGGCTTCTCATGCGCCTGACGCAATGGCAATCCCATGCGCAACCTGTTGCCCGCAATGCCAGTGCCGACCAGTGCACAGCAACGCCGAGCATGCGTGTCCTACCCGATGGCTCAGAACGAGATCGTGATCCTGTTGTCGACCGAGGTGACGCCTGGCGCCGACCAAGCCGAGCGCGCCGCCTCCTCCCGTTCTGCCCACGAGCGGACAGTGCCCTTCAGAATGACTTTGCTGCCGTCCGCTTCCACGGTGATGCGTTGTGCGTCGGTCTCGGCACTACGCACGAGGGCCTTCTCGATCTGCCGCTTGAGCTCGGAGGGCGACACGCGAGGCTTGACGGTGATCGAGTTGGTCACCCCGACCACGCCGGTCAACCGCCGGACGACCCGTTCGGCGTCTTCCTTCTGGTATTGCCACTCGACGGTGCCCTTGAGCGTGACCCAGCCTTTGGAGACCGTGACGTCGATCTTCTCGGTAGGCAGGAAGGCATCCCACTCGAGCGCACGAACGGCGGCCTCAGCGATGTCGGCGTCAGTCCGCTGCGAGGAGAACGGCAGGCGGATCTCGATGTCGTTCGCGACTGCTTTGACGCCGCGGACCCGGTGGGCCGCGTCCTCAGCCGCCCACTTCTTGGTGTACGAGTCGACCCAACCGGTCAGGGTGACGACCCCGTCTTTCACCGCAACGCCGATCTCGTTCGGGAGCACTCGCGCATCCCACTTGAGCTCTGCCAACACATCGCTCTGGAGCTGCGCGTCAGTCTTGGTTTCCGTGGTTACTGCCATGGTGCGTTGTCCTTTCGGTGAAGGCCGGCATTGAGATGTGATCAGTGATTTGTCTCGCCACTAGATTCAACGCGGGCAGATGCACGCCGCAAGATCAAAGCGGTGGCGTTACGGCGGATCCCTTCGGACTGATGAGCAACCGGCCGACATGGGCCCGCAGTGATCACGGCCCGGGACGGGACTTGGTGAATCCGAACTCGATCAGGTGAGAGCCATCTCGTCCGCCAACTGCCGCAGCCGGCGTGCGGTGGCTACCAGGAAGATCCCCAGGAAGATCGCGTAGAAGGCGAAGACCCACGCGAGCGCAAGGACGTCGAGACCGATGCCGGGCATGATCAGGGCGCCAAAGATGATCGACAGCGCCGCGGTCGCGGCAAGCGGCCATTCGTCGGTCACTTCTCGCCGCAGCTCGATCGCGGTGAGGAGTTCCGCAATGCCTTTTGCGGCCGCCCAGGAAGCCATGACGGTCGGCAGGATCGCCGGCAGGCTCGCGAAGGTGAATGCGACTACTCCTGCGGTAACGCCGATGAGCCCCTGAGTCAACAGGCTGCCGAAGCCCCGAACGCCTCTTGCGCGAAAGGCAATCGTCATCGTGGCGAGCGCGTCCGCCAGCGCGTACGCGCCGAAGACAGCGATGAGTGTGTCCGGTTGGAGCCCGGGCCAGAGCAGTCCGACGACGCCAGTCAGCACCGCGATCCAGCCACGAAACATAAGCGGGCGCCAATTGGCGGCGAACAAGACCAGCGTGGATGACGGCTCCATTTTCTTAGGCCACGTTCTCGTCAGGGGCTGAGGCGTGCCGCCTCCGGTAATCTCACGACGAACTTGCTCCCATGGCCAGGGCCCCGGCTCGCTGCTCGGATGGTGCCGCCGTGTAGCTCCACGACGTGCTTCGCGATCGCGAGGCCGAGGCCCATGTGATTGGGTGCATCCTGGCCCTTTGCGAACATCTCGAAGACGTAAGGCAGTAGATCCGCAGGAATGCCTCGGCCGGTATCACGAACGGCGACGACAACTTCGCCTGAACCATGCGTGACGGTGACCGACACCGACCCACCCTCGCCTGTGTACGCGACTGCGTTCACCAGGAGATTGGACACGACTTCCTGTAGGCGAGTTGCGTCGGCGTCTACCCACAGAGGCTCCGGAGGTAACCGGGTCTCGAGACGTTGGCGCTTGATTGAAGCCTTTGATCGGACAGCTTCAACGCGCTCGTCGACGAGACCGCGAACATCGACGCGCTCGACGCGGAGGGTCGTCGTCCCGTATCGCAGGCGGCTGGCTTCAAGCAGGTTGTCGATGAACCGGGAGAGCCGCTGAAACTGCTGTTCGAGCATCACTCCTGCGCGCTGGCCGATCGGTTCGTCGGGACAGTCTCGAAGCAGCTGGAGGGCCGACATCGCGGCGGTGAGCGGTTGCAGCATCTCGTGTGCGACGTGCGCGAGCACGTCGGCCGCCGTTCGTTCCAGGGTTGTACTCGTCATGGGCGGTTGGTCGCCGGCGGAACGAGGGTTAATTGCCTACAAGACGGCAACAGTCACCTCCGGTACTGGCAGGCGCCGCGCGATGCGGTCTGTGATTCAACTCCGTGGAGCAAGGACAGGCAAGCACAACCCGGTTCCGTTTGAAGCGTGGCGAAACGGCGGGCGATCTGGCTGTTCCTCGTACGCGCTGGATCGCTCGACAGGACACCCGTTCGACATAGTGGATGGCAGCGAGAATGCTTCGATACCAGGAGGAAATGTCTGCTGAAGGAGGCGTGAAGGCCATGGTCCAACTCCCTGGCATCGCGTCGGTGCTGCACTGGAGTCTTGGCCCGGCCACACTCGGCGTGGGTGCTCTTGCGAGGCGCGCGATCGCCAGGGGCGTCGAGGTAATTTGCGGTCTCAGGGGTCACGAGACTGTGCTGCATTTCGGTGAGAGGCGTCTGTCGCTGAAATGCGTCGCGTGCGGATATCAGACGCCAGGTTGGGAGATCGGACGAAGCACTCATTCCGCGCTTCCGTACACGCAGAGCGATACCAGTACACAAGATTTAGAGCTGACCCTCTGACTCTGGGCGTGTCGGAGGAACGCCCGGCAGAGCTTACGGACCAGCTCGTACAAACGACATAACGAGACGGTCACATTCGATCAAGACTTCACAACGGGCTATCCGTTCATAGCAGTGCCGGTGGGCCGTCAGTCTGCCCGCCTTCCGGCAAGCGCGCTTCCCCGAATTCCATTCTGTAGCCCAGTCACCCCCATCTTGGCTGCGTTGCAATCGATGCGGTCGGATTGAGTTCCTGGGTGCAGTACCTGCCTTGACTCGGAGCGTGGGGCAGATATCGAAAAGATTACCTGGGGGCGGTTGCAATGATGACCGCGCCAAGCCGATATCTTCTTGTGACGCTCGGCCCCCAAAGGACCCACGCTGGCTGTCGCTGATCTGGCGCGAAGTGGAGTGAAATGGCAAGAAAGCGTTCACGCAAGTCGCAATCGCACGCCCGCGATTCTGAGCCGACATGGGAACTTCGGCTGTACATTGCCGGGCACACACCGAAGTCAATCGAGGCCATTACGAACCTCAAGAGGATCTGTGACCAGAGTCTTGCGGGAAAATACAAGATTGAGATCATCGACCTTCTCAAGGACCCGCAACTCGCCCGCGGAGACCAGATATTGGCGATTCCAACTCTCGTACGAAGGTTGCCGGAGCCTGTCAAGAAGATCATTGGCGATTTGTCCGACACTGAGCGTGTGCTCGTCGGTCTCGACATTCGACCGACGCGCTGAGCTCTGCGACTTTCGTGTCCTCTGTGCGATCCGTTCGGCGGGAACGATGAATCGTCGACCGTGGCCAAGGTACCGCAACGGATATCAAGAAGTCTTCGTGAGGTGACGCGCTAGTCCGATCGAGGCCTCAGAGCGATCAGCGATCGCATTCGAGCTGATTCGATTGTAAGCGCCCCCGCTCATTCAGCCTAATACAGAAATCGGTTCCCTTCTGGCATGTCGAGTCGATCTCCGGCGTGACAGTACGTGCGCCGCCACCGATGGGGGCACGGCCTTCGCATCTCCCCTCTCGGAGGAACGCACTATGACACGCGCATTGCTACTGCTCTTGTCTGTCGCGGTTTCGATGGCTTGTGCTGCCAAAGCCGATCTCGCAACGGCCGTTGAGGTCGAACGCCTCACGACAGGCTGGATCGATACCGGGATGATGGACGGGAAGCACAAGATCGTGCCGGGCGCCGTATTCGTGCTCACAAATGTCTCCGATCAGACGCTCGGACCGGTGCAGGTCAACGCAATATTCCGGCAAGTCGATGATCCGAGGGAATGGAGTTCTGCGTACGTACCGGAAGCCGTCGGCGAGCTGGCACCTGGAGCCACGACTGGTCCAATCACCGTGAAGGGTGAGAAAGGATATACGAGCGATGCTCGCGCGGACACGATGTTGAGCAACGCCAACTTCGTCGACGCGCGGCTCGAGCTCTTCGTCCGATCGGGCTCGTCCGCATGGACGAAGCTCGGCGACTACCCAATCGATCGCCGTTTGATTGTGCCGTCCAGCACCAACTGAGGCCACTTCCGCTCAGCGCGACTCCGTGTTGAACGACGCTCGGTCGTTGCAGTCAGGAAAATCCTGATGTCCAGTTCAGGATTTGTGGAAGGGCGTGATGCCTGGGGCGGGAGTAACTCTCGGACAGCAAGTACCTGAGAAGATCATAATCCACTGCTGAGCGTGTTCTGCTAGCTAGGCGGCCGTATTAGACTGAGAGACAATTTCACGATCCGTCCGACTGACGCCGCTCACGACCAAGAGGCCCGGTGATGGTGATGCTCGATCCGCACGTGACTCGGTTCCCCCCAGCTCCGCGGACGATTTTCCCCTCCGTATGCCGCAAGGCCGGTTCAGCCACGCTCGCCCGTCGCGCCTCGGACGATCGCCGTCTTTCCTGGTCTGGCCAAGGACGCTCATGACCAGAAGAGCTGCGCATCCAGGGACCAAGCGCTCAGGGATCGTCAAAGCTCCGACAGGGATAAGCGGCCTTGACGAGATCACCGACGGTGGCTTGCCGGCGGGGCGACCGACGCTGGTCTGTGGAAACGCGGGATCCGGGAAGACGCTTCTGGCAACGGAGTTTCTGGTCAAAGGCGCGAGTCGGTTCAACGAGCCTGGCGTTCTTGTGACGTTCGAGGAAACCCCAGCCGAACTTGCGGAGAACGTCGCGTCGCGCGGTCTCGATCTCGAGGCGCTTACCACGCGACGTCGCCTCTGCATCGATTACGTTCACGTTGAGCGAAGCGAGATTGAGGAGACCGGGGAGTTCGACCTTGACGGGCTGTTCGTCAGAATCGCTCATGCGATCGATTCCATCGGCGCAAAACGTGTCGTGCTGGATACCATCGAGTCCCTGTTCGCATCGCTCCCCAATGAGGTCATTCTTCGCGCTGAGCTGCGCCGCTTGTTCGGATGGCTGAAGGCCAAGGGCGTGAC
>CBIHMX010000203.1:0-5368 GCA_966211115.1 uncultured Gemmatimonadaceae bacterium
GAAGCGCGAACTGCCAAGGGCGCGAACTGCCGAAAGGCGCGAACTGCCGAAAGGCGCGAACTGCCAGAAGGCACGAACTGCCAGAGGCGCGAACTGCCAGCAACATCGTACCACGACGGCAAGGACAGCACGAAGGTCGTTGGCGCTTCATGACCGGCATTGCTCACTGCTTCCGGAATGCCGTATTCGGCACGTCTGAACTCGCCGGCTGTGCTCTCCAAGCCGATGCGCTCTTCGGCACCTCGCGCCGTTTGGCACCCCGCGCCGTTTGGCAGTTGGCGCCCTTTGGCAGTTCGCGCCCCTTGGGCAGTTCGCGCCCCTTGGCAGTTCGCGCCCGGCTGCCCTCCCTATGGTTCCAGCACCCGAACCCTCGTCACGAAATACTCCGTCTCACCAAAGCATGTCGTCGGAACGCCGATGTGCTGCTCGTAGGTCAGCGAAACCTTGCGTCCCGCGGCCTGTTCGATCGCGCCCGCAATACTGTCATCCCGCACCGTAAACGCAAACAACATCGGCGCGCTGCCGGGAATGTTGGACATCTGGAGTTCTCCCTCCCACGTCTTGCAGAGCCAGCCGCGCCGGGAGAGTTTCTGCACCCATCCCACACGATCCCCTGTTGAGTAGTCATACGACAGCGCGATCGACGCCCAGACACTGAACACGACGAGCGGGCCGAGTATCAGCGTCATGAGGGTCAATTTCCCCCAGTGCTGGCGAAAGAACCCGCGGCGTGGCTCAACGGGCTCCGGCGGCTGATCTGCGGGTGGAGGTGAGCCGGGATCGGGAGTGGTTTCGTCGTCCGCCATGAGATGCCTCGCCGAGATTCGTTGCCGGCCTGCCCGGGACCCGATGCTCCCTCCGCGCGGATAGTTTACAGCACGCGCGGGAGGGTGCGAAGTGTCGCTTCAGGCTCGACGACAAACAGTCACGGTTCGCGTGGGCGATGTCCCGGTCGGTTCAGCTCACCCGATCGTGGTGCAGTCCATGACAAACACCGATACCGCCGACGCCGTGTCCACCGCCCGGCAGGTTATCGCGCTGGTCGGTGCGGGATCCGAGCTCGTGCGTGTAACTGTCAATACCGACGAAGCCGCTGCGGCCGTCCCGGAGATCGTTGCCCGCATCAGCGACGCCGGCGTCACCGTACCCATCATCGGCGACTTTCACTACAACGGTCACCTGCTGCTCACCCGCCACCCTGCGTGCGCGTCGGCGCTGGCAAAGTACCGGATCAATCCCGGCAACGTCGGAAGCAAGCGGCGCGACGAGAACTTCCGCACGATCATCGAGGTGGCGAAAGCCAACGACAAGCCGGTACGCATCGGCGTGAACTGGGGATCACTCGACCAGGACCTCCTGACGCAGATGATGGACGAAAACGCGCTGCGTTCCGAGCCGGACGACGCGCGAGACGTCTACATCAGCGCGATGGTCGAGAGCGGCGTGCGCTCGGCGGCGTTGGCCGAGGAAACCGGCCTCGCGCATGACCGGATCATCATTTCCGCCAAGGTGTCGCAGGTCGCGGACCTGGCCGACGTGTATCGCCGCCTGGCGGCACGTTGCGACTATCCGCTCCATCTCGGCCTGACCGAAGCCGGCATGGGCAGCAAGGGCATCATTGCCAGCGCTGCTGGCCTGGCGATCGTTCTCGCCGACGGCATTGGCGACACGATTCGCGTGTCACTCACGCCGCGCCCCGGCGGCGACCGCACGGAGGAAGTGACCGTCGCCCAGCAGGTGCTGCAGTCGCTCGGGTTACGGCAGTTCGCGCCGCAAGTAACGGCGTGTCCCGGTTGCGGCCGGACGACGTCGACGTTCTTTCAGCAAATGGCGGAAGACATCCAGGCACACCTCAAGCGAAAGATGCCCGAGTGGCGGGACCAGCACCCTGGCGTGGAGGAGATGCGCGTTGCCGTAATGGGGTGCGTCGTGAACGGACCGGGCGAGTCGAAGCACGCCCACATCGGCATCTCCCTGCCGGGAACGTTCGAGGAGCCGAAGGCGCCGGTGTATGTCGACGGCCGGTTGCATGTCACCCTCAAGGGTGAGCGCATCGTCGCCGAGTTTCTCGAGCTGCTGGATGATTACGTGGCCCGCCGGTACCCGGCCGCCCCCGCCGGCGTGGCTCGTTAGGCTTCAGTCCGGGATCGTTGCCAGCGCGTCCAGCGTCTGGCGGAGTTCGTCGAGGATCGCCGTGGGCGCGCCCTCCGACCCGGAGAGCCGGTCATGAAGCCGGCGGTACGAAGCCAGGGCGCGAGTCTTGCCGCCGGGCACGCGGGCCCAGATCGATTGCACTTCCACGGTGCGCCGGAGGTCGGCGACCAAGGTGGCCGCGCTATGCAGCGCGTGGGCAGCCGCGAGCAAGCGACTCTCCGCTGGCGCATTGGCCAGGCGATGCAGTAGATCCTCGCGCCGTTCTTCAGGACCGAGGTCGAGTCCATCGTCGGCGGTACGCCGCTCCGTGGCCGGCTGGGCGATGTCGAGGACGCGAGTGCCGAACTTCTCCGCGATACGATGGACAAATACGTCCTGGCTGAATCGTTCGCGTGAATAGTCCTCAACCACTTCGAGCAGGATGCCGGCGGTCACGGTGTCCTCGTCACTTCCGTACCGGGTGAGGATCACGGCGAGGTTTGCCGACTGCGTGGAATACGGTGGTCTCGTGCCGCGCCGGACCTGCTGGTCGTGATGTTTGGCGGCGAACGCGAGCGCGTGGTTGATTCGGTCCGAGTATCCGGTCATGACGAGTTGCGCCGTCGCGGTCAGACCGGGATCGTCGCTGAAGGAAGGTTATCGAACGCGATCAGACCTGGCATGGCATCCGCTACAAGGGAAAAGAAACCGGGAGCGACTTTCGCCGCTCCCGGGAAGAACACGCATGCTGATCGCGTTACTGGATCGTGATTTCGCCCCGCATGTTCATGGCGAGGTGGGGCGTGCAGAAGAATGGATACTTGCCGGGCGGCAGGTTGGCGAGCGACATCGTCCACTCTTCATTCGGGTTCAGGAACATCTGGGAAGAACCGTCGACGGAATTCGGCATGTTGGCCCAGAGCTGGTCCTTCGAGCCCGCCGGAATCGTTGCCGGGTCGAACCCGACGTTATGCGGAGCGCCGCTGACCATGACAAACTTGATGCCGTCGCCGGCCTTGGCCGTGATGTTGGCGGGTTCATAGCGATATCCCGTCGCATCGCCAACCATGTTGACGACGTGAGTCGTGCCGGTAATTGGCGCAAACGCAGCCGAGCCGGTGGGCGCCGGCGTCACCGCCGGGGTCGTCGCTGTATCAGTCGCAGGCGCGTTCTCTCCGCCACCGCACGCACCGAGAAGTACAACGCCCGAGAGAAGGGCGACACCGAGCACTCGCATTTCTGGAAGCCTCCGATAGGTCACACCGTCGATCCAGGAAAAGGTCGACCAAAACGGCTGGATCTCCGAATGGTCGGTTGTGAATTTATTCACAAGCTCCGGCCGCGCAATCCCGAACCTCATCACTGCGCGCTTGAGGCGGTCAGACATTTCGATGAGCCGGCTGACGGGAATCGTGCAAACGATTGTCACGGCTCAGATTACTTCGCTGATCCTTGCTCCTCGCTCTCATCTGGTAACCCGATGATCCAGTCGTTGTTGCTCGAAGCTGTGCACGAGGCCGCCCTCGTGTGTGGCAAAACGGCGCTTTCACATTTCCGGACGGGAATTGCGGTCGAACTCAAGGCAGATGGCTCCGAGGTAACTCGCGCCGATCGAGAGGCGGAATCGGCGGTACGCCAATGGATCGAGTCGCGTTTCCCCGGTGACGCGATCATGGGCGAGGAGTTCGGCGCTCGCGGGACAGGCACGCGCCGGTGGTTGATCGATCCGATCGACGGCACCCGCAGTTTTGTGCGCGGCGTACCGTTATGGGGGTCGATGGTCGCGGTGGAAGAAGATGGTGTCGTGCTGGCGGGCGCCATCAACTGCGCTGCCAGTGGTGACTTCGTCGTCGCGTCGCGTGGAGAAGGGTGCTGGCACAATGGCGCACGCGCATCGGTATCGAGTGTCAGCGACATTAGCGACGCCACCGTGTCAGGCACCGATCATCGCTTTCGCTGGCATCCAGCGCGCCTGCCCCGGTGGATCGACTTGTGCAACCAGGTGGCCATCGCTCGTTCGTGGGGAGACTGCTATGGCTATGTGCTGGTGGCGACCGGGCGAGCGGAACTCATGGTCGACGATCGCCTCAGTCCGTGGGACGTCGCGGCGCTCGTGCCGATCATCGAGGAGGCCGGCGGAGTGCTCACGGACTGGAACGGACGGCGCGGGATGGGCGCCGACGCGGTCGCCACGAACGCGGCGCTGGCCGATGACCTCCGCGCGCGACTGGGCGTGCCCGAACAGGCTTCCTAAAACTTCTCCATAAGTGCCGTCGGCACGCGCCGCGCGTCGCCGATATACACGAAGCGGATGTCGCGCATGTAGCGCAGTGAGGCGCGCTGGATGTCGGCGGGCGTAATGGCGCGAAGCTCATCGACGAAGCCATCGGCGCGACGGAAGTCGCCGTAGTACAGTTCCGCGCGCGCCAGAAAATCGGCCTGCTGCGCACCCGATTCGTTGTCCAGGAAATACTGCGTGATGAATTGCAGGATCAGGCGTTCGAGCGAGCTCGGATCCACCATACCCGTTTGCAGGTCCAGCAACTCGCGCTGCATCACCTCGATGGTGCGCTCCGGGTTCACGGTGGTCACGTACAGCCCGCCGGCGGACACCGCCCGCTCGACGAAAGGCGCATCGACCGCGTACGTCAGGTTCTGCCGCGAACGCACCTCGTGAAACAGCTGTCCGGACAGGATGGCGGTCGCGATGCGCAGCGCGTGGTAATCGGGTGAATCCGCGCGGGGGCCGGCGTAGTACCCAAGGATGTAGTTCGTCGGCAGCGCACGATTGATCGTCAGCACGCTCGACTTCGCGCGCGGCAGGGTGTCGGGCAGCGTCCAGCGATACGACCCGGCGGGCCGCCTGCCTAACGAACCACGCACCAGCTGTTCGACGCGGCCGCGCGCCACGTCGCCGACCACCACCAGCAGCATCCGGGACTTCACGACCTGGGTGTCGTGGTACTTCCGCAGGTCCTGCAGCGTGATCGAGCCGAGCGACGACTCGGTTCCCGCCGGCGCCACCGCGTACGGGTGGCCACGAAACGCGAACGTATCGGCGACGAACTCGATCAGGGCATCGGGCGAGTCGTCCCGCTGTCGGACGCCGGCCATCAGCTGCCGCCGGATGAGCTCCACCTCCACCGAATCGAGGCGTGGCTCGATCACGCGGCTGGCGAGGATGCTCCACGTCGAATCGAGGGTGGACTTGGTGGCGCGCAGCCCGATCGACGAC